>CAZHOV010000034.1:0-29212 GCA_964534315.1 uncultured Saprospiraceae bacterium
ATACTTCATACTTCATACTTCATACTTCATACTTCATACTTCATACTTCATACTTCATACTTTCTCAACAACTCAACAAACTTCCTCCCTTCCACTTCCATATACATTACTCTTTTCAGTAAAAAATGTTCAACCTGCTTTCATAATATAAGAGGAATAAAAAGATAAAATTCCATAAAATAAAACGGATTTATTTTAAAAGGGTTAGCGCTACCTAAAAACTTTAAGCATCGAAAATGGTTTAAACGGTAGTAATTGACAGATCGAATCGAACGGATTGAGAAGGAGTTCAATGAAAATTTATTTTTTTGATTAGAATAGGAAATAAAAATGGCAGATCAGGTATTTCGTTTCAAACAATTTGAAGTGGCTCAGGACAAATGTGCCATGAAAATCGGAACAGATGGCGTTCTATTGGGGGCCTGGGTAGATGTATCAGATATATCAACAGCTTTGGATATTGGATCGGGAACCGGTGTCATTGCGCTGATTATTGCTCAGCGATCAACGCAGGCTCAGATAGAAGCGGTAGAGATTGATGAAAATTCCTTTGAACAGACCGAAGAAAACTTCAGGAATGCTCCTTGGTCAGACAGGTTGCAAGCTCAACACGATTCCATTCAAAATTTTTCAAGGAAAACGGATAAAAAATATGATTTAATTATTAGTAATCCGCCTTTTTTTACCGGAGGAACTCTAAGTTCTAGCAATAAGCGTAACAGTGTACGCCACACCGTAAAGCTGCCTAGTGGAGACTTGTTGAGATGTGTCCAGCAATTATTGAGTCAGAAAGGGCGATTTGCTCTTATCTTACCATATATTGAGGGGTTAAAATTTCAGGAGTTGGCGCTTTCTTATAATTTACATTGTACGAAAATTACCGAAGTTCGACCAAGAGCTTCTAAGCCAGTGGAACGATTGCTTATGCAGTTTGAGAAAAGAAAGATCGTTCCAATAGTCGAGGAATTGATAGTTTACGAGGAAGAGGGGAATCATTATACGAAAGACTATATTGAGTTAACAAAAGCTTTTTACTTAAACATGTAATAATTTTTTAATGTGACGAGAAAAGTAAGGTTGGGGTTCCTTTCGCCCGAAAAAAATAATTGCTTAGGCTGGCTCGTCCTTATTTGAAGGGGATGGGCCAGCCTGATTTTTTCGGTTAGCTGGAATGATTGGAAGATTCAGCAATAATTTTTTTGGCTAGGTCTAAGATAGTGGTGTCGTCGAGGTGAACAATACCACCGTTGGGGCCTGGTTGGATATGGCTGGAGACAACTTTTCCGTCTTCAAATTTTTTGGCTCCGAAATAATTTCTGATGGTTTGCTCGTCCATGTCTAATTCCTGAGCAATTCGCTTAATACTGCCGGTCGGCAAGCTATGCTTGATTTCTCTTAATTCATCAAATGTAATATTCATGTTGATCAGATTTTGTGAAGAAATAAAGAAGTGACAAATTGTTATGGAAAGTTATAAATTTTAATTATAAAATCAAATCTGTTTATTAATTTTTATAGTTATTGTTTATATGAAATTCGGTAAATTACCAAGCGTTGATCAAGTTGATTTTTCCCTTCCCGCTCCTCCGGCAGAAAATGGTCTGGTATTTTCGGCTTTACCACCAAAGCCAGGCAAGACTAAAGTCTATATAGGTTGTACCGGTTGGAGCATGAAAGAATGGGTTGGGCGGGTATATCCTGCCGGTACAAAGACCAAAGACTTTCTGCTGCACTACGGCAAACAATTCAATACCATAGAGCTAAATACCACTCATTACCGAATACCGACTATTGAGACCCTTAACAAATGGAAAGGCCAGACCCCTGAAGATTTCAAATTCTGTCCTAAAATACCCCAGGTCATTAGCCACAGTAAAAGTCTGGGAATCGGAACAGACCGGATTGAGGCTTTTTGTAGTGTTATTCAGCAATTAAAGGAAAAGTTGGGTTGTTGTTTTTTACAACTCTCTCCATATTTCGGCGTCGATAAGTCAGATAAATTAAAAGCATTTCTTAATCATTTTCCTTCTCACATTCCACTAGCTATTGAGTTTCGCCATGAAAGTTGGTTTGTTGGTTCTTCCGAAGCCGCCGATCTATTTACGTTCTTACGGGAAAAAAACCGGGGCATGGTTATCACGGATGTTGCCGGCCGCAGAGATGTTTTGCATATGCGGCTGACCAATCATCAAATGATGATCCGCTTTGTCGGCAATGGGTTGCATCCGACCGACTATACCCGGATCGACGCTTGGATAGATCAACTAAATCAATGGATCGAGGCAGGTTTACATGAGATTTTCTTTTTCCCCCACGAACCTGACAATATCCTTGCTCCCGAATTATCCCTATATTTGGTCGAAAAATTGAAAAAATTTGATCATCTTGATGTTCGCGGACCAAGCCTAAGAGATAAAGACCAAGGCGGTCAAATAAGTTTGTTTTGAAAAAAGAACCTATGAAAAAACAACCAGAACCATATTTACACAGAGATTTAAGCTGGCTTTCTTTTAATTACAGGGTTTTGCAAGAGGCTAAAGATCCCACTGTTCCCCTATTTGAGCGGATCAAGTTCCTGGCCATCTACTCTTCTAATCTCGATGAGTTTTTCAGAGTGCGGGTTGGTCAGTTGAGAAACCTCGTTAATATCAATAAGAAGGCAAAGAAGGAATTAGAGTTTGATCCAAAGGCCGTATTGAAATCTGTCTTAAAAACCGTCAATAAACAACAAGAAGAATTTAGTGATATATTTGAAAATCAAATTGTTAAGGAATTAAAAAAATACAATATTCATCTTTTGAGGCGGATGGATCTCAATTCAGTTCAAAAAGAATTTGTAGAAAAGTATTTCCAGGACCATCTGCTTCCATTCGTTCAGCCGGTTTTGCTGGTAAAGAAAAAGATCAAGCCCTTTCTGAATAATGCCGCTCTTTACCTAACGGTATTACTGAGAGACAAAGAGGCCCCGGAAGCTCCGACTGAATATGCCATTCTGAAAATACCCTCCGATCATTTGCCTCGCTTTCTGGAACTTCCCTCCGTCGCTCCCCGGAAGGACATGATACTGCTTGACGACGTGGTAAGACACAGTATTATTTCACTTTTCCCGGGCTATGATATCATTAGTACGTATTCCATTAAATTGACCCGGGATGCAGAACTATACATCGAAGATGAATTTTCCGGAGATTTGATCCAGAAGATCAAAGTAAGCCTGACCAAACGCAATGTCGGTCCTGCTTCCCGGCTGGTTTATGACCGTGAAATGCCCGATGAGTTGCTGCAGTTCCTGAAGGAATCTTTTTATCTGAGCAATCTCGACTTACTGGCGGAGGGCAGATATCACAATAACTTTGACTTTTTCAAATTTCCATCTTTTGGGTTAGATCAGTTGAAGTACAATCCGCTACCTCCTATTCCTTTTCGTTCTCTGGAAATGGCCCCGGATATATTTGAGGCCATTAAGAAAAAAGACCACCTAATTCATGTCCCCTACCATTCTTACGAGTCGGTCATTCAACTCTTCGAAACCGCTGCTGAAGACCCTGATGTAACCCATATTAAAATCGTCCAATATCGGGTAGCTAAACGGTCGAGGATTATGGAAGCACTTATGAAAGCGGTTGAGAATGGCAAACAGGTAACTGTATTTGTAGAAGTAAAAGCCCGGTTTGATGAAGAGGCCAATCTGCGATGGGGAGAAAAACTGGAAAAGGCCGGAGTTAATGTGCAATACAGCTTCCCGGGCCTCAAAGTACATTCGAAAATTGCGCTTATCGTCCGTAAAGAACAAAACAAAATCAAACTGTACAGTTATTTAAGTACAGGGAATTTTCACGAAGATACCGTTAAGATATATTGTGACTTCGGACTATTCACAGCAGATGAACGACTTACTCAGGAAGTAGCCCGCGTTTTCACTTTTTTAGAAACCGTCAAAACGCCCCAGCAGGTATTCGAACATCTCCTTGTCGGCCAATTTAACCTTCGCCCACAAATCGAGACCTTCATTGATCAGGAAATTGCCAATGCAAAAGTAGGAAAACCAGCTAGCATTATCTTGAAAATGAATAATCTGCAAGATCCCAAAATGATCGGAAAGCTGTACGAAGCCAGCCAGGCAGGGGTAAAAATCAAGATGATCATTAGAGGGATTTGCTCACTGGTACCGGGCCAAAAAGGAATAAGTGATAACATTGAGGTAATCAGTATCGTGGATCGTTTTCTCGAGCACGCTCGTGTTTTTATTTTCTATAATGACGGAAACGAACGGCTATATTTATCCTCTGCCGATTGGATGGTACGAAACCTTAGCTATCGCATCGAAACCACTTTCCCTGTTTATGCTCCTGAAATACAGGCAGAAATTAAAGATATTTTGATGTTGCAGTTCAAGGATAATATCAAGGCCCGGGTGATCAATAAAAAGCAAACTAATCCTTATCGTAAGGACAAATCAGATATTGTTTTCCGGTCTCAATTGGAAACCTACTTTTATTACAAAAGAAGAGATGAGTGATTGTCAATTAGCAATGTGTAATGAGTAATGTTTTCACTCTTAATTCTTCATTTCCCAAGACTCAAGACTCAATATTATGAAATTAAACCTGGACGTAAAAATACCGAGCCGTAAAGAATGGATAGATGCTGTGATGGCTGACTTTCCTGCTTTTTTGCAAGACCATGCCGACTGTGAACGTAAAGCTTCCGCTATGGCGATGAGTTTTGTTGCCAAGTATCCCAACCGGGTGGAGATCATTCCTGAATTGATCGAGACGGCCATTGAAGAATTGGAGCACTTTGAGAGTGTCTATAAATTGATGGCTGAGCGCGGTATTCAACTCACTCATTCTATTGGGGAAGATCCTTATGTAAAGGCATTGATCAAGCGTTGTCACTCTGGCAGGGAAGAACGCTTTCTAGACCGGCTACTCATTGCTTCTGTGGTGGAGACCCGTGGAGCAGAGCGGTTCCGCATGGTTTCCGAAGCCCAAGAAGACCCTGAAATGCATCGGTTTTATAAAGTATTGTGGGCATCGGAGGCGAAACACGGGCATATCTTCGTAAAAATGGCTCTCAACTATTTTCCCGAGCAACAAGTTTATGACCGTTTGGAATGGTGGATGGATCATGAAGCGGAGGTGCTGGATGGGCTGGAGATAAGGCCGGCGCTACATTGATGGATGGATGGATAATAGAATTGCACATTGCACATTGCACATTGCACATTGCACATTGCTCATTGCACATTGCTCATTGCTCAACCGTCTTCGACTTTACTATTAAAATGTTGGACCAGTATACATAAGGAAATTAAATCGCGTTATAGAGAAAAACAGATTCCAAGACTGCATCTCTATGACCAAAGTATTTTTTCCATTTTTTCTTGTCTTATTTTCCCTACAATTAGCTGCACAACCAGCCATTTCCAAGGATTCGGTTAACACGGAATTATTTACCACCACTGATAATTTCTTCTTTGAAATAGGGGGCAGTTTTGTCTGGTTGGGAGGGTTAAATTATGAGCGGATCGTGTTTCGAAAAAAACACTTTTTTGCTACCCTTCGCGGAGGTGTAGGGCTTGATCTTTGGCATAGCGCGCAGTCTGCTCTGGCACTGCTGGCGGGAGGCTCCTTGAATTTCGGAAAGGTGCACTACCTGGAGATCGGTGCCAATGCCAAATGGTCGATCTGGGTAGAGCGTATCAGGCCCTCGCTGGATGCCCCTGTCACCTACGACTGGAATGCTTCCATCAATTATTTACCACATATCGGATATCGGTATCAGCCGCTTGCCACCAATTTTATCTTCAGGCTGACTGTCGTTCCTCTCCGTCTTCCCTGCGGTCTCAATAGTACCGTTTGCAATAATTTATGGGTACCCTGGATTGGTATTAGTGGGGGGATAAGTTTTTAATAATGAGCAATGAATAATGATTAATTAATAATTGAAGGGGGTGAGCATAATTCACAAAATCAATCAAAAAGCTGAAAGCCTTTAACATGTATAGTCCCTTTTGATATATAGGATTTTTAGAAAGCAGGATTCACTACTTGCATTTTCTTAGATTTTCTCCTATTTTTCAAAAATAATTATTCACCAATTGTTGAAGAATTTGCCCCAAGATGAAAGCTTTTATCCTAGTTATTACTTCGTTACTCTATTTATCGAATGCATTAATAAGTCAATCCCTTCACCATTCTTCTGGTACTAAGGCAGTAATTATTGGTATTTCGGAATACCAAAACCGCTTGATTCCTGACCTCCAGTTCGCACATAAAGATGCCTTAATTGAAAATATTAATCATAATTTGAAACTAAACCCAAATGAAAAAAATATTTCCCGGAGGACTAAAAGAATAGCGTTATTGTCTGAATCTGGATTTGCTGGATTATGGGATATTCAGAATAGATAAAATGGATTTCCAATCCATTTTCAAAATCTTGTTAATCCTTAAATCCAGCAAATCCAGATTCAGACAACTAGCCCATTTAACCCGGTACTTCCGCCTCCCTAATCAACCTCTTAAACCCTTCATAATCTTCATAATCCCGGATGACATGACGCGCTCCGACATCCTCCAACACTTCTACATCTCCCTTATGGCGGACTCCGATAAAACTGACCCCCAAATTGCGGGATGTCCTTACATCCCATAAGGCATCGCCGATGTAGACAATACGCTCGATGGAGGGATGCTGTTGACGGCATAATCCGATCGCTTCATTCAAAATATCCTCGCGTGTTTCTTTTTCATCTCCGCCACTCAAGACAGTACCGTTGAGATTGATACTGATGTGATTAAGCTTGATGCGGGCAGGTGCCTTCCAACCTCCTGTGGCAATACCAACGGCCAGATCAGTTTCATCCATCAAGCGGGTAAAGGTGTGCTTTGCCTTCGGCACTTCCCTGAAATCCTCCGGCTTTGCCGCCCTGTTTTGCTGAAGCTTATCTAAATAACAATTGATAAAGTTCTGATGCTCCTGCCGCGAGGCGATCCGGTTAAAATATCGTAGAAAGACCGTATTGAAGATAGTGGTATCCGTAACATGCGGAAACTGATGCCAGTCAATGGTGGGAAAGGGTTGCTGGAAGACTTCCTCAAAGGATTGAGCGAAAGAGAGACTATCTTTCTTGTCAGAATGGACCAATGTCCCGTCAATATCAAACAATACCAAGGTAGATTTATTCTTCTTCATAGTTGTTCAAAAAATCAAATTCTAATTGGGTTCCCTCTACCGGATTTTCCTTGGCGAGGTTCGATACAGAAACACCGATCAACCGCAATTGTTCCATTTCCTGAAAGTGATCCCTGAGCAATTGAAGGCTCGCCTGCTCAAACTCCTGAAAATTGCGCAACTCATGCATAAAGGTCTTACTACGGGTCAGTATTTTGAAATCGGTCGACTTCATTTTGAGTGTCAGCGTTCTGCCAAAGTTATCTTTTTGCTTCATACTCTCATATACCCTCCTAATTAACGGTACCAGCTTTTCTTTTAGTCCGGCATAGGTGCCAATATCTTCGCCAAAGGTACGCTCCGCTCCGATCGACTTGCGGATGCGGTGCGGATTGACCGGCCGATGGTCTTCGCCTCTGACAATAGCATAAAAATGACGCCCCATCTTACCAAAGCGCTGCACCAGATCAATCTGACTCCATCGCTTAAGATCTGCTCCGCTATGAATGCCCAACCCTTTCATCTTTCTGGCAGTTACCTTCCCAATACCATGGAATTTCTCGATAGGCAACTCTTCCAAAAATGCCGTAGCTTCTTCAGGGGTGATCACCTTTTGCCCATTGGGCTTGTTGATATCAGATGCAACTTTGGCCAAGAATTTATTAAAAGAAATACCTGCAGAGGCAGTGAGGCGGGTTTCTTCAAAAATACGCTTGCGGATCTCTTTGGCGATAATCGTACCGGAGGGAATTCCGCGTTTGTTTTCCGTAATATCCAGATAGGCCTCATCCAGGGAAAGCGGTTCGATCAGCTCCGTATATTGTTCAAAAATAGCCCGGATCTGCTGAGAGACCGACCGGTAAAGGTCAAACCTCGGTTTAACGAAGATCAGGTCAGGACATAATTTGACCGCCTTAAAACCAGGCATGGCCGACCGCACGCCAAACTTACGCGCTTCATAACTAGCTGCAGCAACTACTCCTCTCCTCCCCCCGCCACCAACGGCAACGGGTTTACCTTTCAATTCGGGTTGCTCCCGTTGCTCTACTGAAGCGTAGAAGGCATCCATATCGATATGGATAATTTTGCGAATCATAATGTTTAGGTGGAGTACACCTGAGTCATCTATTTTATTTATTCAGGCTCCGGTAAACTAAAGTTTCCGACAACAAGGCCTTACCCTTATACAACACTTCCAAAACGTAAACTCCCTCCGCTAAATTTAGTTGTGAAAAGTCTACCTGCATTATATTACCATTCTTTACCCATTCTATCCCCTCTATTTGCTCACCTGTTAATGCATATAAATTAACAGATAAATTTCTATAAGGAAATTCCCCCTTGATTCTTAACTGCCCGGAGGTAGGATTTGGAAATAAGGTATACTGTTGGGAATAAGTTGGTTCAATATGAATGTTATTCGAATAAACATACTTCCCCAAGTCATTTATACTCTTTATTCTGTAATATAGTCCTTCTTCAGGAGCATCTCTATCTGAAAACTCAACGTGAAGTATAGCACTTGGAACCTCTACCCTATGATTACCGACAGACTGAAAGAAGCCATCTGATACAGCTCGCTCTACGACGAACTCGGCTGGAACAGGCGTCCCCTCCCAAGACCACTCCAGCTCTACATCGCCCTTATTTCGAATTCCGGACAACCTAAACTCCTTAACCGGTAAAATAGAAGCGCTGGCACTTGTCAATGCAAAAACTCCCAATTCATCGGTCTGGAATCGGTATACGATCTGCTGATCCAATCCAAAATACTGGGCATCAACGGCAGTTTCGTCAATAATCTGTAATCCGGAAGGATTGTCAATATCCATCGAATCGAGCCGCAACACGCCCAACTCCATATGCTCCGCCCCCCAGGCCGCTAATTCTTCCTGCGTAAAGAATAAAGATACTTCATACGATCCACCCCCATCTGCACTTAACTGAAATACCTTTTGCGACATAGCATCCGGGGCGAGCCAAACAGGCTGGAGTTGCCCTTCTCCTTCATTCACAATACTTGCCGCTATGCAGACCGGATCTCCATTATCTAATCGTTCAACAGCAGCTACAATTTGCCGGTCGCCGGAATAAAAATAAATAGTTTCTCCGGCGGCTAAGGGGTAACTTATACTGTCGCCTAATGACGTCTCTACCTGCGGACTTTGTTTATTTACTAACCGAATATCCGGCCTTGAAGTGGAATAATGAGAAGGGCTAAGAAAGGAGCACCCTGAACCTAGATGCCCGCGTTTATAACTGACACTCACAAAATCAGTGGTGGTAGCCTTAAGAATATCGTCACCAATAGGAGTGTTATTATTATAACACAAATCTATCAATACATTGGAGGCGCCATCCCAGAAAAAGGGATAGTTGAACGTGAAGGTATTCCATCCATAATTGGTTTCTACATCACCCCAGAAAACCGGAGTCCCTCCGGTTTCAAAATCACCGGCGGTAGAAGTAGCGGTCGTATTTTTCAGCTGTATATTAAGATTTTGAAAAAGTCCATTGCTTCCTTTTTGTTCAATGAAAAAAGATAAGCCCTCTACATTACCAGCACCAAAGCCTGCTTCTTTCAATTCTTCTGCCAGGATCAGCAGCTGCGTCCGCTGGTCTTCATAGCTTCCTCTGAACGGAGCATAAGGCTGGTTGGTTCCCCCCGCTCCTATTTGTCCGGTAAAATCGTAGACGCCCGTCATCGGCTCTACTTCGTCATCTTTTAAGGTTAATACAAACTGGGTGGTATCGCCTATAGCTAGTGGCGATAAGGTATCCGAAAGCTGGATATCCAAAATCAATTCGCGGCTTCCCTCTGCCAAACCTCCGTCGTATAATATTATCGGGATAGTTTTGACCAGCGCACTGTCCGGAACAAATACAAAACTGGTATCTGGCAAACTAAAATCTTTCCCTTCCTGAGCATCAGATTGAGCATTGACCTGAATGGAAACCTCAGTTGCCTGCTCTGGAGCTTTCGAAAGCTCCAGGAGGATCGAGATCTCCATCTGTTCTTCTCCACAATTTCCTAAATATCCGGCTATTTCGGATTCGCTAATATCCCGGACGGACTCCCCGAACTGAATAGTCAATTCCTCAAAATAATCTGTAGTAAACATCCCTCTCCCATGGGTAGCGGCGATGATGTTTTTATCGGAAGGCCGGTACTGCAGCATATCTATTCGCGTATTGGCCAACCCGTCGGAAAGTGGCTGCCAGAAGGTATTGCTTCCATCTAACGAAGCCGCTCCCCAAATACCGAGTTCGGTGGCCAGCAGAACAGGATACTCCGAAGCAGTGGTAAAGATAGCCCACCTTACCGGCATATCCGGAAGGTTATTTTCTATTGACATCCAGCTATTCCCACCGTCAGTGGTTTCCCAAATACTTTCAATCCCATAATTAGAATAGGTAACGATCAGGTGGTCTTCATTTTCGGGATTAAAGGCAATACAAGATACAGAAACCGAGTCCGGTAAATTAATCCCCTGATTGATCCATTGGCCGCTTTTGGAGAGCCCTTGGTTGGCCTGCTCCACTTTAACGATTCGATTATTATCAAGTCCAAAATAGACGGTGTGTGTAGTAAAAGGAGAAATGGCAACATGTGTAACTTGTCCTCCGCTAAACCCGTATACACTAACACTTTCCTCGCAACCTACTTCCAGGCAATTGGGAATATCTGCTAACCGCAAATAGCGTCCCGGGGTGTAGGCTGCGTAAAGAGTATTAGCTACGTCATCATAGTCCGTCGGATTGATGAATAAGCCTGCCTGGAAACCAAAACTCAAATATTCCCGCGTTTCCCAGGAATCTGTAGTAATATAATATTGATTGAAAATAAAAGAAGTGATCTGTATATCCGACTCGTCCTGATCGATATGGCAATAGCCGCCGTCACCGCCGGTAACGACTGTTGTTTCATTCATTCCCTCATACAAAAACTGCCGACTCCCATTGTCTTGCGTTCCACCGATAAATTCGTTGCGGTTTTGTTGGGGATGCATGGCAACTGAGTAGAATTGCGTGACGTGATATCCCTCATTTTTCGAATAAAACCCGGGATTATTACTCCATAAATTTTCACAAACATAAAGACCTCCGTCTGTTCCCCAGATTCCTTTTTCCGGCGTTTTGGGGTGGATTAAGATTGCGTGATGATCGACGTGAAAGCCATTTAATTTCTTCCAGTTCTGCCCCCCATTCATAGAACGGTATGACTCGATCCCGCCCAGATAAAGGATATCCTCATTAAGCGGATCCACCTGCATAATCAGATCATACCACACTTGGTTGCCCAAAAAGGGAATAGGCAAAGTCGACCAGGAAGCACCTCCGTTATCCGATCGGTAAGCACCTTCAGCCTGGTTGATCCCCGCTCCTTGCGCTACAAAATAGAGGGTGCCGGGATCGGAAGGTGCGACAGCGATCTCGATCCGTTCGAAATTGCCGGTTGGGGTGATTTCTTGCCAGGTTCCTGGTTTTCCTACATCAGTGCCATGATCGGCATAGGAGGATTTAAAAATACTGCCGGTGCTAAAAATACCAAGGCTGGCGAAAATATCGCCGTTGGCACCCACTTCGATATCCGCTGCACGGTTGGTACTCCCCTGCCCTACACCGCTTCCCAGTACTTGCGTCCAGGTTTGACCGAGGTCTTCAGAGCACATAACGCCCTTGTTTCGGGTAGCGGCATAAAGGTTGCCGAGAGAATCGAAGGCCAGCTTTTGGGTATAATAAAAATCAGGATTTAGGGTTTGGGGAATTGGATTCCAGGATTGGCCGCCGTCTGTAGTCAGCCAGATGCCCATGCCACGCATGGCATCGCCGTTGAACCAGCCTTCCCCGGTACCAAAAAGGATGGTATCTAAATGGTAGGGATGTTGGATGATACAAGCAACAGCCATATTATCAAAAAAGTCGTTAATAGGAATCCACTCCGGCTCCGAAGCATCAAACTGTTCGGTTTTCCACAATCCACCTGCCACGCCTCCGGCCCAGACGGTTTGAAAGGACGTATCTCTTTTATCCCACAAGATAGCCCTGGTTCGTCCTCCCACATTGGAAGGGCCTCGTTCAGTCCATTCGAGTCCTCCCGCTCCCCCTCTGGAAGCTGATAAAGAACGTTGGTATTGGCGGGCTTTTAATAGTCGTTGACGGGGTACCGTTTGGGTGTGGGGATCTTTAGTGCGTTGGTATTCTTGCTGGTAACGAAGGGCCATTTTTGTTGATTTATTCGGATGAAACCAAGATTTAGGGGAGGTAAGCATAAGGATGATTCCCACAAAAAAAACTATACCAATAAAAAAATGCAGTCTTACCTTAATGTTCATAGGGTTTTTCTGTGTTTGTACTGTGCAACTATATCCCTTCCGCTATCCAGCCCGTCACCCCCTTCACCTCTTTCCCAAAGCTGATACCTAGCAGTTTCACCTCACGTTCGTCGTTGCGGAAAGGCTCGGCGTACTTCTTTTGTCGTATCTGCTCAAGCGCCTTTTCGGGAGGTGCATCGTATTTGAATTCGATTACATAAATAAATCGCTCCGTTTTTACTACTGCATCCACGATACCGTCGCCGGAGGAGACTTCGGCGTCGATGTAAAAGCCCAATAAGCTAAGGGAGGTATAAACGATAGCATGGTAGGCCGCTTCATTGCGCCTGCGGAAGATCTTTTCAGGGATACCTGCAAAAAGGCTATTTAAAACAGACACAAATTGATCTACATGGCCTTGTTCCAGCGCCTTTTTAAGTTTGGCCGCCATCGGAGCAGAGTTACCGGGTGGTCGAAAGGTGAAAGCTCCCATCATATGTTGAAGCAAAGCATCTTTTACCTCTTTATTGGGGTAGCCCAGCGTATATATATTATAAAGCGGTTGATCTTTTATAGTCAAATACCCGGTCTGAAACAGAAGACTTCTATGATCAGGATGAGGGATGTCCAAAGTATCCAGCTGTACCGAGCCCACATCTATATTCTCCAGATCGTATTGAAACCCCTTACGAAGCACCTCTATCAAAAAATTAGGCGTGCCGGTGGCAAACCAGTAGTTCTGGAATACACCCTTCTGAAAAAAGCTAAGAATAGAAAACGGATTGTAAAGCCGCTCCGGCCCCGTCCAGTTGTAACCGTTGTACCAGGTTTTGATCTGTTCCAGCAAAGTACTTTTGTTAATATTTTGCCTCTGAGCAAGGGCCTCAATCCACTCTGCAAAAGATTGTTCCAACTCTTGCTGAGTATACCCTGCAAGAGAACTAAAGTTCGGATCAATGGTAATGTCATAAAGGTTGTTGAGATCGGAAAAAATACTCACCTTGCTGAAGCGGGACACCCCGGTGAGCAATACAAACTGCAGGTAGGGATCTGCACTTTTTATGATGCTGTAAAACTCCCGCAGAATCTCCCGATTTTTGTCCAGCAACTCCGGATCATTGATAAAATCGATCAAGGGTTTGTCGTATTCGTCGATGAGGAGAACCACCCTATTTTTTTCAGAAAGCTTATGGATCAGTTCCTTAAAGCGAAGCGAAATGCTTTCCTCCTTCAGGCTTATTCCGTGAAATGCTGCATTGTGGGTCAGAGCCTTTTTTATGGCCTCCCGGAGTCCCAACTCTTTGTATCCTACATCATTGTAGGAGATATGAACTACTGGATACTCTTCCTTCCAATCCCACTTATCTTCTATCCACAAGCCCTTAAACAGTTCCTGATTGCCCTGATACAGTTCCCTCAAAGTAGAGACCAACAGCGATTTACCGAAGCGGCGGGGCCGGGAGAGGAAGTAGTATTTCCCCTGATCCACCAACTGGAAGATCAGCTCCGTCTTATCTACATACAGATAACCTCCTTGCCGGAGTATTCGAAAATCCTGTATACCGATGGGTAGCTTTTTCATACCTGCAAGATACGAAAGAAGGGGGAAAAGCACTGTTTTCGATAGGAGGACTTTATCGCAAAATTACCCCAACAAACGACAAGTGAAGAAGATTATTGAAGCTAAACAATTGACAATCAAGTAATCAACAACCTACAGCATAATACCGAAGCTGTACAAACCTCAATTTTTGTACTTTTTCTTACCCACATTTATTTTGATTTTTGGAATGTAGAAAGAACTACACATCATTGTTTAACCAAAACTCAAAATATATCGCTATGGATCAGAGTGCGAAAATAGAGTATCTTAGCCAGCTTCCTTTGTTTGAATCGCTTAATACGGAAGAATTAGGCCTTTTGGCAGATTTGATCACGTACACGAAAAAGTCTAAGTACAGCTATATCTATTTGCCAGACGAGCAATCTACAGCTTTGTTTTTCCTTGTGAAAGGAATCGTAAAAGTAGGTACCCATTCCAGCGATGGGCGTGAAGTTATAAAATCTATTCTTCATCCCAAATCTATGTTTGGTGAATTGTCGCTTGTTGGCGAAGAATTAAGGCAGGATTTTGCGCGTGCCATGAATGAGGAAGTTCATTTTTTCACCTTGAAGGTTTTAGATTTCCAAAAGTTAATGCGCACCAATCATCAACTATGTCTAAAAGTGTTGAATATGATCGGCCACCGCTTGCGAAAAGCGGAAAACCGCCTGGAATCTCTAATCTTCAAAGATGCACGTACCCGCATTATCGAATTTATCAAAGATACGGCCTCTAAGCGAGGACGTCGAGTGGGGTACGAAACGCTGTTAAAGCACTGTCTTACTCAGCAGGATATTGCTAACTTGACGGGTACTTCCAGACAAACGGTTACCTCTGTACTTAATGAACTAAAAAAATCCAACCTGATCTATTTCAATCGAAATAGTATTTTGATTCGGGATTTACAGAAGTTAGCGTAATCTTAAAACTCCTTTGTTTGTTAAGTCCCTTATAACATTTTCATCGTCATATGTTATAAGGGATTTAAATTTCCGAACCTCCAGGTTTCTTTTCATAAGTTTTTACTAATTTAATCTCGAATTAACCCAAATTGCAATGAAAGAGGGTAAAAAAGAAGAATTTTGGGAAAAATGTGGCCATTAGGCTAATTTTATCTCAAATATTCGACCCATTTAGCCTCCTTTAAATGAATCGCAACTTGCATTAATTCTTATTTTCTAACCAGCTGTTAAGATTTGAACAGCTAAAAATATTTACCTATGAAAACCTTTCTTACCTTATTAATTTATTCTCTTTTTATCCCCTTTATTTTTGCTCAAAACCACTCTTTTACAATCCGTATCAATGACCTTACCACTCAAAATCGCGACACCGATGAAGTATTTGATACTATTTTGAGAAGCCAGCAATACAACCAACAATTTAATGGATTTGATATAGATCTGGCCTATAAGAATTTCATTGAGAAAGATTGGGGCGTAGTAGCTCGTTTTGGATTGGACCGCGCCAACATTAAGTTGGAACAGGAAGTAGTGGATCCAGTAAGTGGCGTCTCCTTTACTTCCGAACAAACCAGAATTTACAACCGGTTTCAATTGAATTTAGGTGCTTTTTATCAACCTTGGAAGTCCAAAAAACTCTCAACAGGAGTCGGAGCAGAATTTGTTTCCAGTTTTCAACCGGCTTACAGTATTGAAAGATATCAAGAAGAAAAAGATGCTGCCGGCAATCTCTATAATTACACCATTTCAAAAGCGGAAACCCCCTCTGTTATTGGTTTAGGCCTCCAATTTAATTCCAATATTTATTACTATATCGTTGAACGATTGGGGATCGGTATGGAGTTCAATTTACAATTCTTATACAATCATCAAAAAGGAGAAGGAATAGAAAGCCGGATTACCAGAAATAGAAACGATGAAATTCTCAATAAGGTCGAAAGAACTTATGATGTGGTAGAAAAAAATTTTGGGAAACGCTTTTTTCTCTCTTTTGGAATCCAATACCAGTTTTAATTAACCAAAAGTCGTTGAGGGTGAGCAAAATGTCCCATCTGGACATCATGCGGGTAGAAAAATGCCTTACACCATATCCGGATGTGCCGTCAGGTACATCACATGTTGTACCTAGCGGCACAAAACGATATAATTAATCGATGTCTACCCACAAGAGATACCTAACGGCATCTTTTTAGTTAACGTGAGGTTTGAATAAGAAAATGGAATACCCCTCCCGCCCTTTTCCCTGAAAGCTTGCCTACTGTAGGCAAGCTTTCAGGGAAAAGGCGGCATCAGCCGGAAATGATAAAGCCATAACTGGTTTCATTAAGATTTTCATTCCCTTTCATTCCTCAAGACGTCTCTGCTCCACTTCATACGTTCTTCCCTCCAGCCCCAGCTCCGTATTGGGAAAAACGCTTCGAGCTTCTTCTAAAAGAGGGGTTAAGTCTTTATATCTCGACGAATAATGGCCGGTAATAAGCTTACCGACTTTTGCTTTTTTTGCAATAGTAGCTGCCTGAAGAGCAGTCGTATGCATAGTTCTTATGGCTTGTTCCAACTTGTCGTGGCGAAAGGTAGTTTCGTGGTATAGAAGATCGCACCCCTTGACAATGGGTATGAGTTCTTCCTGGTAGACAGTATCAGAACAAAAAGCGTAAGCCCGCGGGGCCATAGGCGGTATAGTTAATTCCTCATTTGACACAACTTGGCCATTGGGTAGCTTCAAGTCATTCCCTTGTTTTATGCCATCGATTAGCTGGTAAGGTATTTGATATTCCTCGATTTTTTCAGGGATAATATTCCGGGACAATGGCTTTTCCCGAAAAAGATACCCACTGGTCGGAATCCGGTGGACCAAAGGGATAGAAAAGACCTCAAACACCTGGTTTTCATATATTAATTGATGCTTGGAAGGGTCGACTTCATGAAAATAAAGCTCAAAGGCGAGGGGGGTTTGAGAATAATGCAGTTGAATTTCGATGATCTCTTTGAGCCCTTTGGGTCCGAAAATTTCTAATGGCTCTTTCCGACAACTCAAATTGTAGCTGGCAATAAGACCAATAAGACCAAAAAAATGATCGCCGTGGAGGTGGCTGATAAAGATGTGATTGATGCGATTTTTCTTGATGTGTAACTCGTCAATGCGAATTTGGGAAGCTTCACCACAATCAATAAGGATTAAATGTTCCTGGACATTCAAGACCTGAGAAGTCGGAAATCTACCATATGCGGGCATGGCAGAATTACTACCCAATATCGTAACCTCAAATCGCATTCAACAATTATCGAATAACTAGTTAATTAATTATCTTTCTCAGGATCAGCATTCAAATCCTTTTCAATTTCTTCCATCAAAATATAATCAATGGATTCCTGAACAGTAGGAATGATGGTCAAAACACTTTCAAGCCTGGAGATCTCGATTAATTTCTTTACACTGGGATGCTCAAGACCAGTAAGCACAAAAAGACCTACGCGTTTCCATAGCCGGTCACCTGTCAATATGGCACTCAACCCTGAAGAATCTACAAATTTGACAGCCGATAAATCCAGCACTAAATTTGTAACGCCTTCTGTACTTAAATAAACCAATTCTGATTTAAGTTTTGGAGCGACCAGAGAATTCAAATTATCCTCTTCCAATTTAAAAACAACGTACTTATCTTGTTTATCGAGTGAAAACTTCATATGGTATTTTACTTTACTAAACTAAACAAAATCGCAACCTTCTGCCCTTCATCCTCATATGCCAGGATAAAAGGAATTCGCACAAAGGTATCAACAAAGGTAGATTAAATCCTAATATTTTCGAATTGTTTTACCACTTGTCAGACGATTTATGGGTAATTTTCCATAGTTTTTAAACCCATCTCTCCTAATCTTGTTTTATTGCCGATGTTAATCAATTCGAAAACAGCAATTTATTTGCCAAACCGATAAAATGCTGCCAAAAAATGTGTTTTTATATTGACCAGATGCACCATATTTCCGTAAGTTATAAGAAAATGTTAAAACTAGAGGCCTGGAGATGGCGATTTGGCAGGAATTAATCTTGGCATTATTTTTTAGGAAATATAAATATAATAATTATCAACAATTGATAAACATCTTTTGTAATTTTAATAATAAATCTTAATATTGTTTGGGTAGTCAAGTCATTGTAATTTCTTTATTCAGCTATTTTGTGGCCTCACTACTTAAAACTATTGAAACGTTATCAATAAACTATTATGAATAGAAAGTTTTCACCGAAAGTAAAACAGATCATTTCCAGAAGCCGTGATGAAGCGATCCGACTAGGACATGATTATATAGGGACAGAACATCTATTATTAGGGATAATGAAAGATGCGGAGGGATTGGCAGTAAAAGTATTGCAATCTCTAGACGTGGATTCGGAAGAATTGCAGCAAACTATTGAGCGTTCTATCCGTAGAAGATCCACGAATAAAGCTGCCGTCAATATCGGAAATCTTCCCTTTAATAAACAGGCGGAGAAGGTGCTTAAGGTTACCTTCCTTGAAGCAAAGATGTTGAAAAATGAGGAAATATGCCCTGAACATGTGCTTTTATCCATCTTAAAGCACAAGGACAATCTGGCTTCAAGAATTCTTCAACAGTTTGATGTCGATTATGACATTTATAAGTCTGAACTCGAGTTTGTTCGTCAAGAGCAAGACTTCAATTCACCTGACATTTTTGGCCAAACACCCTCCGATCCAGAAGATTCCTACGAGGAAGAAGAAAGCCAAATGGGCCGGTTCCCTCGTAAGGGCGGTGCTAAATCGCGCACTCCCGTACTAGATAACTTCGGAAGGGATATTACCAAACTGGCTGATGAAGGTAAACTTGACCCCATCATCGGGCGTGAAAATGAAATCGAACGGGTATCTCAAATTCTTAGCCGAAGAAAGAAAAATAATCCCATCCTCATCGGTGAGCCCGGTGTTGGTAAAACAGCTATCGTTGAAGGGCTGGCATTACGAATTATTCAAAAGAAAGTATCTCGCACTTTATTCAATAAGCGGATCGTAATGCTTGACTTGGCTGCACTTGTTGCCGGAACAAAATACCGGGGCCAGTTTGAGGAACGCATGAAAGCTATCATGGGCGAGCTGGAAAAGTCAAGAGACGTGATCTTGTTTATCGACGAAATTCATACAATCGTTGGTGCAGGTGGTGCTACCGGTTCGCTGGATGCTTCTAACATCTTTAAGCCTGCTTTAGCAAGAGGAGAACTACAGTGTATCGGCGCTTCTACCCTTGACGAATACCGACAACATATCGAGAAAGATGGCGCTTTAGATCGTCGTTTCCAAAAAGTAATGGTCGATCCGCCAACAGCGGAAGAAGCCATGAATATTCTTGAAAATATCAAACCTAAATACGAAGAGTTTCACAATGTTTCTTATGAAGATGAAGCGATCAAAGCCTGCGTGAAACTTAGTGACCGCTACATCAGCGACCGCTTTCTTCCCGATAAGGCTATTGACGTGCTCGATGAGGTAGGCGCCCGTGTTCACCTCAAAAATATTCACGTCCCTAAGCATGTCGAAGACCTGGAAAAGGAAATCGAGAAACTTAAGGAAATGAAAAATCAGGCGGTCAAAAACCAGCAGTACGAAAAAGCGGCTGATCTGAGGGATAATGAATCCAAACTGACCCGCCAACTTGAAATCGCTAAGGTAGAGTGGGAAGAGCAGGCAAAAACCATGCGCTACCCCGTCAACGAAGAGGATATCGCAGAAGTGGTTTCTATGATGACCGGAATACCGGTCAAGCGGGTTGCTCAAAATGAAAGTAAGAAACTGGTTGGTATGTCTGATGACCTAAAAGATGTAATCATTGGACAAAATGAAGCCATCGAAAAAATCACCAAAGCAATTCAGCGTAATCGCGTAGGACTGAAGGATCCCTCCAAGCCCATTGGCTCTTTCATTTTCTTAGGCCCGACGGGTGTCGGTAAAACAGAATTGGCGAAAGCACTTGCACGCTATATCTTTGATTCTGAAGATGCCCTGGTCCGAATCGATATGTCTGAATACATGGAGAAATTCTCCGTGAGCCGCTTGATCGGTGCGCCTCCGGGCTATGTTGGCTATGAAGAAGGCGGACAGTTGACCGAAAAAGTCAGAAGAAAGCCTTACTCTGTTATCCTTTTAGATGAGATCGAAAAAGCACACCCTGATGTTTATAATATTCTGCTTCAGGTGCTGGATGACGGACAATTGACGGACGGGCTCGGAAGAAGAGTGGATTTTAAAAATGCTCTTATCATTATGACCTCCAATATTGGAGTAAGAGATCTTAAAGACTTCGGTCAGGGATTAGGTTTTGCCACTAAGGCAAGACAAGAAGCTGCTGATGATCACGCCAAAGGTGTTATCCAAAATGCTCTTAAGCGAACCTTTTCTCCGGAATTCTTGAACAGAATTGATGATATCGTTATCTTTAACAGCCTTAATCAGGATGATATCTTTAAAATTATCGATATCTCTCTTCAAGACCTATATCGACGATTACATGAGATGGGGGGCTATGCATTAGAATTGGATGAAGAAGCGAAAAAGTTTGTTTCGGAAAAAGGCTATGATCCTAAATTTGGAGCAAGACCTTTGCATAGAGCCATTCAAAAGTATATTGAAGATCCATTAGCAGAATTTATCCTCAATAACAACCCTGAAGAAGGCACTGTCCTCAACGCAGTACTCAATGAGGATAAAGACGGGCTGAATATTATCGCAAAAGAAGAAGAAGTAGGGTCTTAAATAGATAAATGTAATACCGCAATAGTTTGAGGTTGGTTCAACAGTATTTGGACCAACCTCAAACTATTGCTGCGGAAGTTATAGTGCCTTGAAGCACTCCTAATACTTCAAAACATCATCTTTTATCATTACTTCATGAAAAGGATTGGTTGAAGAAAATTTCTTTTATTAAGAAAATTCCTTATTTTTAAAGTTCTTTCGGAACTTTTCCAAATATTTTTACAGTTGACTAATTGTAAATCTTCGGGAAGATCCGAAAATATTAATATATAATTTCATTTTTTAATAAAAAACTATTCATTTGGCAAAAAATACTCGTTTTAACAACAGAAACAAACCGAAAAAATTTCAATATCGTACAAACCACCACATAAGAGTTCCTGAAATAAGACTAGTTGGTGACAATCTAGATGAAGTGAGTGAAGTAGCTGGTCGAAAAGTAGAATCTGACATTTATCCTACCTCAAAAGTTCGGGCTTGGGCAGATGCTATGGATCTTGACTTGGTTGAAATTTCTCCTAAAGCAAAACCTCCGGTTTGCAGAATAATTGATTTTAAGAAATTCCTCTATGATAAGAAAAAGAAGGAAAAGGAAATCAAAGCGAAAGCTGTAAAAACCGTAGTGAAAGAAATTCGTTTTGGCCCGAATACAGACGATCATGACTTCAATTTCAAATTAAATCACGCCAAAAAGTTCTTGCAAGATGGCGCTAAGGTAAAAGCCTATGTGCATTTTAAAGGACGTACCATCGTCTTTAAAGATCGTGGAGAACTATTATTGCTTCGGTTTTTAAAAGAACTGGAAGAATTTGGCTCCGCAGAACGGCTGCCTAAATTAGAGGGTAGAAGAATGAACGTTATCGTGTCGCCTAAGAAAGTATCAAAAGGTAAATCCAAAAGCAAAACTTAATCAGCTCGCATATACAAAAAACATGATCCCGCATTAAAGATAATGCGGGATCATGTTTTCGCATTAATCCCCAAATACCGCTCTCCACTCTACCACTCCGCCCTGTAAATTTTTTACATCGTCAAAACCAGCCTGCATTAATAACTGCTGAGCCAAGCCACTCCTGATTCCCGACCTGCAATAAACAACAATCTCCTTTTGCTTGTAAGGCTCAAGCTCCGAAATATGAGCAGGAATATCTCCAAGCGGGATCAACTGCCCTCCGATATTAAACTCTTGATTCTCAAGTTGTTCTCTAACATCCAACAAGAAGAGATCTTCGTTTGCATCTAACTTGCGCTTTAATTCTTGTACTGTAATAATCATTTTTTGTATGGTATTTTATTAACTAGAGGATACAAGCCCCATTGTTACCACAATTTAGCATCAAAAGGGCATTTAACCGATGATAAATTTCATCCAAAACTCAAAATTTTGTCACTATTTGCTTAAATACCTGACTCCTTCCCGTTGCCGATTCGGTGATTTTTATCACGTACATACCTTGTTGTAAATTTGAGATGTTTATCTGTCTGTTTAGGACTTGCTCTACAACCAGTTGTCCCATTTGATTAAAAATACTTAACTGGTAATCATCATATTGGTTAAACAAAGGCAACTCTACTGTTAACCAATTGGAGGCAGGATTTGGATAAATGGTTATCCCGGTCAATTCCTCTGGTATTTCGTCTATATTATTAGGGGTGCTTACCGGAGTATCGGAGCCGAAGATGGGTCTGATCATTACAGCTCCATTAAATTGAGTAGGGGCAACTTCCGCCAAATTTTCCCACCCCTCTCCGATATTGATGTAGGTAAATTCCTTTGCCTCAGGGTTATTTTTATCAAAACCAATGGATAACCCCTCCAAGTCATTGGAGGCTTGTTGTATGCCAATGTACACTTTTCCTGCTGGTAAAGCAATGGGTTCTGGATCAACTCCCAGATCATCTCTTAATACATAAGTAGTAAAACCGTGAAGCGTGTCGAAGATTTCATTTGCATAAAAAGGGTTTTGGAAAATGATCTCATGCTCAGGTGAATTATCAATGGTATCAACCCAAATCCTAAAATTGAATAACTGATCGGAGGCATTACTATAAAAATGAGGAAAGTTTACAGCAATACCTCTAAGGCTATCCGGCACATTTAACTGGAATTCCAGAGCAATTTCAGCACCCGCTTTTTTGACAACCAGGTGGCTTTCAGAGATACCATCATCGTAAGCAAAGTAATTTCCAAAAATCGTTGATTGCTCTACCGTATCATTTCTTAGAATAGCTTCAAATCCGGGTTGAGAGTTTTGAACAATACCTGAAACAAAGCTGTATTCGGTAATGAACCGGTAATCCCCGGTATCGGGAAATTGATTTTGAAAATTACTAATATAATCATTGGTCTGTGTCAGATTTCGGATATCAATATATTCTTGAGAAGGAGGAAAAGACGGAGGCGGCTCAAGCAGGGTGATAAATTGCCCCGGGATCAGCCCGGAAATTCCGGTAGTTTCCTCCCTCAGGGTAATCCGGCCATTTCCGGATAGCTGATTGGTTTGAGTGAATAAATTCCGGATACTCACGTCGAAAACCGTTCCGATTTCTCCGCCTACATTGGCCTTAAAATGTTTCCAGGGCATGCTGGTGTAGCGCTTCAGCATACTCCCGGGGGTTGTTGTAAAGGCCAAGTCATCAGAGATCCCTACCGGGAAACTCGCGCGCTCCTCGACGATGACATAATCTAAATTCCACAATTCTACTAATCCGGTATTTCCAGAAAGATTCCGGAACCGAAATTGGAACCCGTCATATTGAAAAGAGGGAGGAATAACAAGCGCCTTAAACTGAAAATCCGGAACCGAATCAATGGGGACAAAATTTTCAATTCCTCCATAACTATCCCATCTTCTCCAGACTCCATCAGGTTGTTTTAATTCCAGGATCAAGGAGTCGGGGCCATCTGGACGGATACCTCTTCCTTTGGGCTGAACCCAGAAGGTAATATAGACTTGATTCGAAGGATCATCTGGTCTGGAATCCATATAAATAGAGGTCAATACATCTGAAGAACCCTGTCCCCCAAAATAAGGACTCCCCTTTTCATCAACGCCGTCAAAAGTTGCTACGCCTACAGAGGGTTCGCGGTCGCTAAAGCCATTATTGACAAATGTATGTTTGTCGAGCCAATGCGTTCCAGCCGGATAGGGGCCAGCGTAAGAAAAATCATCCATAAAAGGCAGGTCGAGGGTATCTTGTTGAATTTGAAAAGGATAGACCACCGTATCAGCAATACAAGTGCGATCGTTTATTGTTATGCAAATCGTATCAAAACCGGCAAAGCGCTTAGCGGTGTAAAAAATTTCACTTTTACGCAAGATCAAGTGGCTAAGTAAAGGGTCATTACACTCAAGAGATATAAGGTGACTAAACTGGACAGGTAAATTGGAGGTGTCTGCATCAATAAAGAGTTCTTCCTCGGCCTCAACTATGGTAAGAGGTTCCGTCGTGTAGGTAAGCGGACGGGTAACGACATAGTCAAAACGCAGCGTATCGCAGGTACCACTAGAGAAGCAACGGAGTAATTTGATTTCTTCCCGACCATATTCCACGCCGGTATCGGAGGTATATACCAGGCATGTATCAGCCTGAAGGGCTACCGTTCCAAACTCGGCATCTGCACAATTTACACAAGTTGTCGTAGCAGAAGGAGGTAGAATATCGGTATCCAGACAATTGGTATTGACTTCCCCTGAGACAATACAGATTTGATTGTCATTAATAACAACCGATTGATTGGAAATAGCGGGCAAGGGAAACTTTTTGGCACGCTCGTTTTCCAAGGACTGGTAATGAGATTGCAAAACGTTGTTATAGGTAGGTCCTACTTCTTCAATAACTTGGGCAAGTCCAGTTGCGGAAATCAAGAAAAAAAGTGGTAAAAAAATATAGCGCATAATTAAAAAATTAAAGATTATATCCTTGTTTAAAATAATTCAACGCCCTGTTGGTTTTTAAATTATTGATAAATTTAAAGAACGCCCCAAAAGGACAAATACCATTCAAATCACTATTTAGGTTTGGGAATTTAAAAATTGGTAGAATTATCTCTTATCTCGCTGTTATCTTCCAGTACGGGGTCTGTTTCTCCACATTGAGAAGGCAAGGACTGCGTTAAGTAAAGATCTATTTGTTCGCCTTTTCCGATAATTTTTCCGGGCTCGTAAGCAGGCACTTGTTTATAAACGTAGGCCGAAAAGCGATCAGTTACAGACACATCCTCGACTACATTACCGACCAATAAATTATAGCTACCCAACATAAACTTGGCAGCATCATATTTTTTACAAACCAAGCTGGGCAAATTGACCGAACTGCTTGTACGAGTCGTTACAACCACTTCAACCGTACTTCCCTCAGGTACTTCAAAATTTTTATTGATCTTCCTGGTGATCTCCTCTCCTTCATAAAATACTCTCAGAATCGTGTTCGACTCATAATCAACACTAAAAACCTCTCTTTTTACCTCCACCTTTATATTATGGTGTTCGCATTTAGATCTAAAGCGGTTAAAATCATCATTCCCCCCGGTCAACTTGGGAAGTGAACGCATAGGAGGCTCTTTTTTAGTGATCGTCAGGTAAATACTTCTATTTTTCTTCACCCGCGAAAAAGGCTTGGGGCTTTGCTCGGTCACGATATGCGGACCAATTTCTTTGTCATAAACGCTGGAGTCGTTAATAATAATTTGGAAGCTTCTGGACTTCGCCAGTTTAATGGCATCTTCTAGCGCCATACGTTCGTAATTATGAACTTGTAAGGAATTTCCGTGATTGGTGTAGCATTTGAGCCACCAAAAAGAGAGGATGATTATAAATCCAAACACTCCGATGATCCCTCCGAAGTTTTTTAGAAAAGTAGAACTGGTTAAAAACCAAACGATTTCTCTTAAGATGGGTCTAATGCGCTCCCAAATTCTATTGAGTTGTTCTTTCATAAAGCCCGAATTCTAAAATTTGATCTATAAATTCAAAGGGTTTGTAGCCATTAATTGCTGCCTGATGAAAAATACAAGTAGCCGGCGTCATACCTGGTAGCGAATTAACTTCAATGACGATTGTTTCCGCCCGATTATTGTCATAAACTCTGACAAAAGCATCGATCCTTGCATAGCCGGTTACTCCCAGGATCGTTGCTGCGCGCTCAATATCTTTTTTTACCTGGCCGGCAATATACTCATATTCCTGCTGATTATTTCCAAAACGCGCAGGCGTAATATTTTGGCCTTCCCCCGCCAAAAACTTCTCTTCCAGACTCAACACTTCGCCGGTAGCCAGTGCTTCAGAGGGTTCGAACACCTCATAGGTCAGCTCTCCGTTTTTTAGATGCGTTACCAGGCCAACGGTCACTTCCATAAAACTTTCGGCTCCGTCAGCATCAATAAGTTGCTCAATCAGCATCACCTCCTTTTGTGGAAATTCTTCTTTGGGATGTAGTTTTAAAAGGGCAGCTTCTTTTTCAGGAATAGCTTCGGTACTTCTGAAAGCAATCGTCAGATAAGCCACTAGCTGATGCTTATCCTTGATCAGTTTTACCGCTGAGCTGCAACCATCATCTACCGGCTTGGCGATAAGCGGATAGGCAAAAACGCGCTCCACGTTTTGAAGCAGGTACTCCCTGTCTTCAACAAACTCCTTTTTGTAGACCAATAACTGTTCGGCAACAGTATACCCTTCTTTTGCCAGTCGTTGTAAAGTATCAAATTTATTAATAGTAACCTGCGAAGAATGGGGCTCAGAGCCATTATAGGGAAGTCCTACCTTTTCCAGTTCTTGCTGCACAGAGCCATCTTCTCCGGGCCGCCCGTGCAGTCCGATAAAAACAGCATTTACTAATTCGGCAAGTTCCGGATAGCTCAGCGATCTGGGCGCAAATACAACTTCCTTCGAGGCAAAGGTGTTGGTTATCGCCCTGCACTGCTCTTTAATCTTTTCTACTACCGCATGATGAGCAAAAGAAAAAATGCGATCGCGAATATCATCGGCATTATCCTTTAATAATAGATTGATAGGAATTTGATATAGTTGGTGGTCGGAAGCATTGCCGGCCAAAAAAACCGGTATAGGCTCGTATTTCTCTGAGCTGGACAGCTTTTCAAATACATTGCGTCCGCTTTCAACGGATATATGCCGCTCAAAAGAATACCCTCCAAGGATCACTGCTATTTTTTGCTTTTGGTGATCTGTTCGTCTGCCTGCCTGGAGCACCTCCTTTAACCGCTCAAAGAGTTTGTGCGAGCGATTGCTGATCAGCGCTTCTTCCATTCGTTCTTCAATAGAGGTAAATAGGATAAAGGTCAGGAATTGAGAAGGATTGAGTCCGATCTCAGCAGCCTGATGAAAGAAAAAGGAAGACGGGAGCATACCCGAAGTGGTATTCGGATCATTGAGGAAAATGGTTTGATCTTCGGTAATAAAACCATCGATTCGTGCATAGGTATTAAACTCCAGATAGCTATATAAGCGTTCGCATTCCTGGCGGATCGCCTCAATCTGGTCATCGGGCAAATGGATAGGCGTCTCTTTACGGGAAAGACCAGGCAGATATTTAGACCGATAATCGAACACCTCTCCCCCTTTAACGATCTCCGTGGGAGGAAGGGCTACCACTCCCCCATCGAGGTTTCGGATGACGATGCAGGAAAATTCTTTTCCCTTTATAAAGGCTTCGACAATAACTTCTTCTTCAGTATGATGACTTTCTAATAGCACTTCACTTACAGTAGTTGCTGAAAAATACTCCCTTAGTTCACCTAAAAAATTTTCAGGGTGATAGATCGTTTTAGAAGGCTTCCCTTCAACGGTCAGATCAATGGGGAAGCCAAGTCCTTCGCGTATATCGCCCAGCTCCCGAATCCATTCGATCTGTTGGGTATCGCTCATCGTGTTCCAGTCTTTAGCTGAAAGGCTTTTCCTAAAGAAGGCTTTGTTAATCGAATGGGTAAATCCCGGAAAGCCGGCAGATTCATCCAGAATTGTAACTCCGATAGAAGAACCCTGGTTTGCCGGTCGGATCACCAGAGGCCAGTTAATGGATGCGACAATCTCTTCAAAAAGCGTTTCGTGGTCTACTCGCTCCCAGGTTTCTTTAGAGATCTGGACCACTTCGGGGCAGGCAAAACCACCGGCTTTCATCAATTTTTTTTGAAAACCTTTATGCATGCCGATAGCGCTTGCTCTTACCCCACTTCCGGTATAAGGGATTTGGAGGCTATCCAGCAACCCTTGCAGTTGTCCATCTTCACCATAATAGCCGTGGAGTGCCAGGAAGGCCACATCGATCAATTGGGGAAGTTCTTGCAGGGATACTTCCCGTCCCACTTCCTCGATCATCTGTTGATAAGATTCGTCCTCAAGCTGCAGGCTATCCACGTAAATCTGGAAGTGATTAGGAGAAGGAGGAAGAAAAGCAACTGGCGGGTAGAAATCGCGGATTGTTCCTTTATAAATATACTGCCAGTCAAGCAGGATAAATTTTCGATTACTATCAATAAAGATGGGGATCGGTTCGAAGATCGATTTATCGAGGTTATCGTAGACGGTTCGTCCTCCGGCGAAGGAAATCTCGCGTTCCCGGGATGGGCCACCGAACAGGATACCGACTTTTATTAGGTTTTGGTTGATTTGCATGGACTTATTTCCGTTCATCCGCACAAAGGTAGCAGATTCAGGCATATTGTAGAAAAGAAATTAGGAAATTTTGAGCCGGCCCCCTTGCTTAAACTAGCCTAGCCAACCATGCTTTACACAAACCCTTTTTAAATCCTTTTCAAATTGTTGAAGGTCAAAATCGAGGGGAGAAAAATCCAGTTCTTTAACGGAGTGATAGAGGGTGAAGGTGAGCAGCAGAAAAAAATCAGGCGGCTCTGCTTGCAGAGCCTCCTGATAATCCAGCTGTTTTTTGACAGCTAATTGGTTGTTGCAGATGGACAATTCGTTTTCGTGTATAGATTCATCCGGGCGTAAAGCGATGAAGGTATAGTTTAGTTTTTGGAGGACACTACCATAGTCTTCCAGTTGAATATGCTTGTTTAACGCGGCTTCCAGTTCATTGAGTTGGTAAAACCGTTCTTGGAGTATCTCATCAGTGATGGCATAGAGCAAGATAGAATAGGCTGTTGATTGATTTTTCATAAGCATAGGTAGTCATTTTTATTGCCCGGCGGGCGGATAAGTGGTTCTTTTCGGTTGATGTTTTCGGGTAACAAGGGGTAATCGTGGATCTTTCTTTTGGCTTCCTTCAGACATGCTTGCAAAGTCCCCTGAAATTGGGGGATATAGAGCAGGCCGGAAAAAGGAAGCCCTTCGGGATACCTTTCGGACCCTCCGGGCTTACCCAATTGAGTTACTCCATATTTCCAAACTTCTCCCTGGGTTAGAAAGA
>CAZHOV010000034.1:29222-30876 GCA_964534315.1 uncultured Saprospiraceae bacterium
AAAGATCACAGCATCGTCTTTACAATGGTAGCACGGGTACCAGTCGGCCCTGCGGGCTACCAATACGTATTGTTCGGCATATTTGAGCACTCTTAATGTTTTAAAGATGGATGATGTAGAAGATTTATAATGGACGATTGGGATACATAGGTATTTAACTAATTGGTTGATTATTCCTCTTGAGATAATTGGCGTAACGCGATCGAAAAGATTTACGGATAACATTTTTTTGATTTTTGTTGCCTATTCGGTTGCATGCCCCTCTTAGATTCAAATCACCTCTACAAGCTCCTTAAAGCAATATTTAGCGACCCTTATTAGATTTCAGCCCAATAAGTATTATTAAATAATCATAAAAGTTTATTAAGGTGATAGACCAGCCTGTAAGATGCTAGACAATAGTTAATCTAGTACCATTATCATCTTGCCCGATAACCCAATAAACGGTTATGGTAAAGCCTCCTCCGACAACGGGAAACACTTTCTAGCCTTTTAATTGTAAAAGTAAATAGTGGAGTAACACTCAAATGCTGATGCAACACAGCCGCAATCCATCTCAGATCTGGCTGTCTGTTCAAAAAAAGTATGGTTAGTGGAAATGGAGTAACTTTTTTGTTAAAAAACACACAGGTTTCAAAACAAAATCGCTCAGGGAGCAGTGAATTTACTAATTTTTAGTATTTTGGTAGTAACTGATACAAATATAAAACTTTTATATTTAAGTTACAAACCCAAAAGTCATTTTTTTGCACTTTTTTTATTATATTACTCAAATACATACTATCAGATTTTGAGAATCCTAGCAGACCGGAAAGAGCGCACGCAGTTATTTATTGCTTTTACGGGATATTTGAAGCATAAAAAAGGCATTTCCTACATTGCCTCCGGCGATTTGGCCGGGCTTAGCCACTCCAAGGTAAAGAATATCCGGCGCGGTGGTTCTTCTCCCGACAAAGAGCACCTTCAGCGCCTGTTGGAGGCTTATCCTGAGCTTAAGCACCTCGAGGAGGCCAGTCCGTTTATTGTCGACGATGTGCAGGATACTGCCGCTGCCTACCAAAAAGAAGAACCTGCCCCCCACGAAGAAGAGTTGGAGGAACTGCGTCACGAGATCAACGCGTTGGAAAAGCATATTGTCTTGCTCTACAAAGTACTATTTGGCGATAAAGCCCTGGATGTGTATGCGGCCAAAGGAAAACTGAGCGAAGAGGAGATCAGGGAGTTGGGGAATTTGGAGGATAGGAAAATTGGAGAGTAGGAGAATAGGAAATTTGGAGAGCAGGAAGATAAGAAATTTGGAGAGCAGGAAGATAAGAAATTTAGAGAGTAGGAGAATAGGAAAATTGGAGAGTAGGAAGATAGGAAATTTGGGGAGTAGGAGAATAGGAAATTTGGAGAGCAGGAAGATAAGAAATTTAGAGAGTAGGAGAGTAGGAAAATTGGAGAGCAGGAAGATAAGAAATTTAGAGAGCAGGAAGATAAGAAATTTAGAGAGTAGGAGAATAGGAAAATTGGAGAGTAGGAGAGTAGGAAAATTGGAGAGTAGGAAAATAGGAAAATTGGAGAGTAGGAAGATAGAAAATTTAGAGAGTAGGAGAGTAGGAAAATTGGAGAGTAGGAGAGTAGGAAAATTGGAGAGTAGGAAAATAGGAAA
>CAZHOV010000034.1:30976-34775 GCA_964534315.1 uncultured Saprospiraceae bacterium
ATTGGAGAGTAGGAGAGTAGGAAAATTGGAGAGTAGGAAAATTGGAGAGTAGGAAGATAGAAAATTTAGAGAGTAGGAAGATAGGAAATTTGGAGAGCAGGAGGATAGGAAATTTAGAGAGTAGGAAGATAAGAAATTTGGAGAGTAGGAAGATAGGAAATTTGGAAAATTGGAATAGGTGCTTTTTTTATATTTAGTTATGGTTATCAATTCTTTAAATTACTGCTATGAACAACCCGACCAACCCAAAAGATATCAACCCTTCTAATTCAGGTATAAAGATCAAAATTTCAGGAAAAGGAATGTTGGTTTCTGCTGTCCGGTCTGTTTTTGACCTGGCAAAAGGCACTATTAGCGCCAGTACGATAACCGAATGGACCAAAGCAATAGGAATTGAAACGCCTAAAGAAAAACAGGCCTTCGATTTAATCCTTAACGCCATCATGAAAGGATTAAGGTGGCAGTTGAAAACTCAGATCGATCAGGTAGATCTGGATGAAAACAAAAACCTGGTGTATTATAGCAAAGAATTACAATTTGACACGTTCTCCAAGCTGGGAGAAAATGAGGTCATTTTAAATTGTAACCATTTCAGCAATCCGCAAGCATTAGATTTCTTAGATGACTTCAAGCCCTATTACAAGGAATGGCTGTTGCGATCCTTTCCCATTTCCGAAGATACCGCCAATTACATGACTGCCAATTTTCCGGATTATTTTGCTAATGGGTTCTTTGCTTGCTTAAAAGATAACAAACTTAAATATTCAAACTTGTTGGAGTGGTGCCAAGATCCACTTACCGAAGAATGGGCAACAGCAGTTGCCAGAAATGAATACAAAAACTATTTGAAAAGCCTTTATATTCAACCGGCTTTAGGACAAGAAAATGTTTCCCTTCCCGACGTTTACATAGAACCTTCCTTTTTAATTTTTGATAAAACGTATCCTGAACATAAAAGAAAAGAAGAACGAGTACAATTTGAAATTGAATCGAATCAACATTTTCTTCCCACAAAATTTGATGGCTCTCTGCACGATTATATACTGAACCATTTTAATTTTGACTTCTGCCAACAACACGCCCGAAAACCACTTTTATCAATATGATCCATTTAAATTTAATCAGACTGCTCATTCGGAGCCAACCACCTTTACACTCGAATTTCTAATCAAAGATATCCGGTATCATTACCATATTGAATTCACCAAAAAGGAAGTAGTCAGTGAAATTTTACAATTTTATCCACATGGTAGAGTTACCAACTTATTTATCAGAAGAGAAAATGACTACGAATTTGGAGAGACATTAAAAGGGCAAAAATCGGTGGTCAAACAGCTAACCGCTAAAAACCAGTTGTTCCTTTCCAAGGGCGCTCAAAACAACATCCGGCAGCTTGTAGAAGTTTACAACTATTTTTCAGAGGATTTCATGACGATCCCTTTTCTGGATTCCTGGACAGATACCCAATATGCCAACCGAATAGCTAAAGAACTTATCCGAAAAAACGGAAATACCAGCTATATCGATAACTTTAAAAAGTTATTAACCAGTTTTGATACCGGAATTTCTGATTTTAAAGTAGAGAAAAATGAACTACCCTTTGGAAATGACTATGACATCAATGTCGATCATATTTTATTTGATGAAAAAGGTCAAATGAAAGGTAGTGTAAGTCAATCAATAGAAGAAGAATCGACCGGTACTCAAAAATTATTTGTTCTGGGCGGGTTAATCCTCAGAGCATTAATGAAGGGACGAGTCATTATGATTGATGAATTTGAAAGAAGTTTACACCCCCTCATCAGTTCCTATATTTTAACCCTTTTCAACGATCCGGAAATAAACACCCAAAATGCTCAATTGATTCTTGCTACACATGATACGAACTTACTGGATAAACAAAACCAGTTGAGACGAGATCAAATCTGGATAATTGAGAAAGACCAATTTGCAAGTTCCCAATTATTTTCACTTGCCGATATTGACGGTACCAGAAAAGGCATCCCTTATGAAAAATGGTATCTCTCCGGCCGGTTTGGGGGCATCCCTGTTGTGGAATCCCTGAATTTCAAACTCAATTTCAGAGATCAATAACAAATGCTATTTGGCTGCGCTCTTTACCAAAGCCCTACAACATAAACCTCACCAACCAGAACCCGCATACAGATATCGACGTTCTTATAGAAAAATTAAAAAGTCTTTAACCTTCAATCTTTAACTTAAAATTTATTTCTATCGAAAACTTCTTCCCCACCTACACCGAAGCAGTCACAACCTCCCTAGGCTTTTTTTGGATGGCCTTCTGGGCCTTTGGCCTGGGGTATTTCATCAGTAGCGCGATTCAGATTTTTATCACTAAAGATCAGATGAAAGCTTCGATGGGGGCTTCGGAAGCTAAGGGCGTATTGCTGGGTACATTCTTTGGTTTTATCAGCAGCTCGTGCAGTTTTGCCGCCCTGGCCACCACCAAAGCTTTGCTGAAGAAGAAAGCCGGTTTTATACCATCCATGGCCTTCTTGCTGGCTTCTACCAATCTGGTGATTGAGTTGGGAATCGTGATCTCCATCTTTCTATCCTGGCAGTTTATTGTGGGAGAATATGTAGGCGGTATTTTATTGATCTTGCTAGCCTGGCTGATCATTAAACTGACTCGCCCGAAAAAGCTGATTGATCAAACCTACAAACGACTGGGGGCTCATGATGAAGAAGTGGAACAAACAGAAAGCTGGAAAGATAAAATACGTTCTAAAAAAATCTGGCGACAAATTGCCCGGCAGTACTTTATGGAGTGGGATATGGTCTGGAAGGATGTCACCATCGGCTTCACCCTGGCGGGCGTCATTGCTGCTTTTGTTCCGGCTTCCTTTTTTGAAACTTTATTTATCCATACAGGCGAACCCGGTACTAACCACGATTTTTGGTCGCTCCTACAGCATTCTGTTATTGGTCCGGTCGCGGCCTTTTGTACCTTTATCGGGTCGATGGGAAATATTCCCCTGGCTTCTCTGCTATACAGCAACGGCGTAAGTTTTGCCGGAATTATGGCGTTTATCTTTAGCGATTTGGTGGTCTTCCCGGTACTGCGAATCAACGCCGCTTATTATGGTTGGAAAATGTCGCTGTATATTGCTTTCGTCTTATTTGGAGCATTGGTTATTACCTCGCTTTTGTTACATTACGGAATGGATCTGGCCGGTTGGCTGCCCCAAAGCACCGGTATTGACACCCATGAACGGCAATATTTTAAGATAGACTATACCCTGTTTTTAAATATCGCGTTTTTACTGCTCTCTCTTTTACTGGCCTACCTGGCTTTTTGGAAAAAAAGTGATCACCACCACGAAGAACATGATCACGATCATGGAAGCGATAAAGGGATTGTTGATATTGTATTGAAATACCTGGCATATCTTTCTTATGGTTGGCTCCTGGTGGGGATTATTTTAATATTAACTGAGGTTTGATTTTAATAAAAATAAAAAGCCTCTTCCGCGCCCCTTTATCACCGAAAGCTTGCGTTGACCAGATAGTTTGTTTTAAAACATTGATTATCAGAGTGTAAAAATCCGAATCTTACGTAAATCTTAAACTATCGAAGCTCAAAACAGATTCAGAGAAAAGGCCTTTGTTTTTCAAGTAGGCGTATATCTTGATATTCTATTTATTGCATAAGTCCAATTCCCATCGGAAAAGAGACCGTTGTTTTCCAAGTAAGCGAAGATTATGATAATCTATCTATGGCATAAGTTCAATTCCCATCGGAAAAGAGACCGTTGTTTTCCAAGTAAGCGAAGATTAT
>CAZHOV010000034.1:34875-38118 GCA_964534315.1 uncultured Saprospiraceae bacterium
AGCGAAGATTATGATAATCTATCTATGGAACAAGTTCAATTCCCATCGGAAAAGATGCCGGTGTTTTCAAGTAAGCGCGTAGCGATTACAACCTCTGTAGCCAAATTAATATAGCCAATTGACCAGGCGCATAGCGACTGGCACCTCCACGGGTAGGTTGACCTATTTCCATTGATCATATCCACATATGTATGGGGAATCCTCCTTTCGTTTGGTATCAGTCCCTACGGGCCTGTAATATTGGGGAGTAAGAAAATTGGGAATTCTCGTAGGGCAAATGGAAATGAAATGATAATGAAAAGTAAATGAAAAAGAAATGAAAAAGAAATGAAAATTTAATGATGGCGACACTTCTGGACTACCTGATTGCCTTATAATCTCCAACGTTTTCCCATAAAAAACCATCTCTCCACCTTTATATCAACTAAAGTCGGCACTACTTCATATCTTTGCCCCCTCAAAAAAGAAGGTTCTTTCACTGTTCACCTTCATTATTCATTATTCATTATTCATTGCTAAATGAGCGTTCCCAAGATCAATAAAGAGATCCTGCGCCTGGCTATTCCCAATATTTTGAGCAATATCTCAGTGCCTTTGCTCAGTTCGGTCGATACGGCCCTGATGGGACAGTTTTCGGAACTACATATCGGAGCTGTAGGTGTAGGGGCCATGATCTTCAATGTGATCTACTGGAACTTTGTATTCCTGCGCATGGGTACAACAGGCATCACGGCCCAGGCTTACGGGCGAAAAGATCCCTCGCAGATTGTCAATACCCTGGGAAGAGCTTTTTTGGTGGTGCTGATCATGGCAGGACTACTCCTTATTTTTCAACAACCGATAGGTGAGGCAGCCATTTATATTATGAATGTATCGTCCGAACAGTATGACCTGGTAGCTACTTATTTCTATATAAGGATCTGGGCAGCACCAGCCTCATTGGGGCTTTATGCCATTATCGGTTGGTATTTTGGCATGCAAAATGCTTTTATTCCGCTATTATTGACCATTGTGATCAATGTGGTCAATATTGCGCTGAATTTCCTATTCATTTACTACTTTGACATGGATGTGGACGGGGTGGCTACCAGTACAGTGATTGCACAATACACGGGGCTATCACTTGGTTTGATCATCTTTTTTGCCAAATACGGTTCCTATTTGGAGCACCTCAAAAAGGCCGCTTTGTTAGAGGTAGAAAACCTGGTCAAATTTCTGTTGATCAACCGGGATATTTTTGTTCGTACCATATGCATGACGATTGCCTATGGCACCTTTTTCAGTTGGTCGTCTAACGAAGGAGAGACGATGCTGGCAGTCAATGTGATCTTACTTCAATTTGTTTATTGGGTCACCTATGCGATTGACGGATTTGCTTTTGCAGCCGAGAGCCTGGTCGGCAAGTATGTAGGCGCCCAAAATGATCAACGCCTTAAGTTATCGATCCGCCGAACCTTGCTTTGGGGATTTGGTGCCGGTGCTTTATTTGCGGCTATCTACCTCCTGGCACGTCACCCGCTGATCTCTATTTTCACGCAAGAGCAACCACTGGTCGACGCCCTTCTACCCTTCTTCTTTTGGGTAGTTCTCTTTCCGCTGGTCGGATTTATCTCTTTCATGTGGGATGGCATCTTTGTCGGCCTGACCGCTTCCGTAGCCATGCGCAATAGCATGGCCCTCGCACTGGGTATTTTTCTAATCGTACTGTTTACCGCCTACCCGTACCTGGGGAACCATGGTGTCTGGATGGCTCTCATATCCTTCCTTTTCGCCAGAGGGATTATTCAATGGGCTATGTATTGGAAATGGGGGAAAGAGTTGAGATGATGGAGGGGGTATGAAGGATGAAATGGAAAATTTAATTATCAACCCACCATTTTAATGGGAGAACCCTACGATGCCTATTGCCACCATTTTTAGGCTTCCTTGATTTCTATATCAAGGTGCCCTGCACCATTCGTGATGGATCATTTTTCTATGCTATAAAGATTTTTGGTGCCCTGCACCAATCATAAGTTTTTTGTGGTGTTAACTCGCCAAATATTTGCTCCAGGGGAGCATAATATTGGTAGCGTTTTTAGTGCCCCCCAAATTGGAATGCTCCAGAGGAGCTTAATCTTTTCCCAAGCTTTAATGCTTCCTCGATTTCTATATCAAGGTGCGCTGCACTAATCCTTAAGTCTCACGAACCTATCTCGCCTTTGCTCTAATCTGCTGCTTTGGATGTCTTCGTCCAAAGTAATCTTTGTGGTGCCTCTGGCACTTGTAAGCAGGGGGCGTAGAAATCTAGCGAGGATATTTTGGGTGCCAGAGGCACCCGGAAAAAGGGTGGAGACGAGGACGTCTCCACCAGCAGAAAAAGGGTGGAGACGTCCTCGTCTCCACTAGCAGAGGATAAAAGGGCTTCAGGTCTGCAAAATTCGAGCTCGTTTGATGAATAGAAAGGAGAGTAAACAACTCAACAACTCAACAACTCAACAAATATCGTATCTTTGCTTTCTTTAAATTCCAAAAATATACAGCTTTAAATGTCTCTTGTTTTAAAAAAAACGATACCCAAGCAGGGCCTACTTGGCTTATGGGCGATTGAGGAGGAGGAGTCTTATTTTAGGGAGTGCCTAGAATTGTCCGCGCAGGAAAGGGCGGAGTTAGAGCAGATCAAAGGGCGGAGACGTAAAGAATGGCTGGCCGTCAGGTGGTTGTTGCATAATATGTCGGAGGGAAATAAAAGAAATGATTGTCTGAAAGATCATTTTGGAAAGCCCTATATTCCCGATAGCCCTTATGAGATTTCGTTTAGTCATTCCCGCGGTATGGCAGCGGCAGTTGCCGCGCCCAGGATTTGTGGTATTGATATTCAGCAAATGGTAGATAAAATCCATCGTATTGCGCATAAATTTATGCGTAAAGAAGAGATGGATAGTCTTCAAACAGCCACCAAACTCGAACATCTACACGTCTACTGGGGAGCAAAAGAAGCGCTTTACAAAGCTTTCGGCAAACGAGAATTGGACTTCAAAGAAAACATCTTTATCGAACCCTTCGTTTATAGATCATCCAACTACACCATCAAAGGAAGTATTCAAAAAAATAATGTCTACCAGAAGTTTGACCTCTGGTACGAACCCATAGACGAGTACATGCTGGTGTATGGAATAAGAGGAGATAATTAATTAGTCATGTGTATGTAAGTAGTAAGGCAAAAAAATTGGTAGAATAATTTTTTTAGGTTCAAATGAAAAT
>CAZHOV010000035.1:0-37939 GCA_964534315.1 uncultured Saprospiraceae bacterium
GTTTGGATCTGCTCCCAGGATCCGGGTAGGCAGCCCCCGGAACGCTTCCGGCGCCATTCGTCCGGCAGACCGGTCGTACCGCAATAGGCCGTTGCCGGATCCACACAGCAGTTCCCCCGCGGCGGTCACTTGCAGGGAGTAATTGGGCGCGCGCTGGCCGGGGGGGAGGGCCTGTACCTTGCTCACCGAACATGCCGGGAAAGCGCTGTTTTCCTCTTGGGCTTTGCGGAGGGCCTCCTCCGGCTTTCGGATGCGCCAAATCTGCTCTGCATCCGTAAAAAAGATGCTTCCGTCGGGCAGCTCCGCGAAGGAGAATCCATCCACCCCCCGGGGCGCTCCCTGAAAAAGAGCATCGGGCAGGTGATAAAACCGCCTGCTGACCGGGTCATACAAGTCGATGCCGCCCGGCAGCTTCAGCCAAATTCGGCCCCGGCTGTCTTCAAACAGGTGGTACACCTCACTGGAAGAAATGGCGTAGGGGTCAAAAGGATTGGGAGCATAGATTTCAAAACGGTATCCGTCGTAGCGGTTCAGGCCATCCTTGGTGGCGATCCACAGAAATCCGTCGCGGCTTTGCAGGATATCGAAAACCATGCCCTGCGACAGGCCATCGTTGACGGAAAGAAGCTCAGACTTCCCGGGGCTTTGTCCGCAAAGCAGACAAGCCTGGCACAACAACAACAGACCGAACAGGGATTTCATAACGCCTGATCTTTATGCTCTACTCTCCACCCCTCTACTGCCTTTTGCTCCGTCGAAAAGTTAATCCCTACCGCCACTTTCTTCTTGGGGGAATCCTGATAAGGCGACAGGTAACCTTTCTCCCGGATTTGCTGCAGCGCCGCCTCTGCGCTGCCATCCAGCTTGAACTCAAAGGCGTAGATGTAGTGTTCATTTTCTACCAGGGCATCGCAACGACCGTGAGCCGTATGCACTTCAGACCGGATATAAGTGCCCAATAGGGAGAAGATCAGGTGGACGAGGGCGTGATAGAAATGCTCGTTCTCTTTTTGCCAGAGATCGTAGGGAATGGAGGCGAAAAGGCTGTTAATGGTGGAAATAACCGTTTCCATATCATTCGTTCTCAGTGCTTTCAACAACCTTACTACCGGACTTAGCGGATCCACAGAAAGATTGTCCTGGTAGGCTTGCAACAGATATTGTTGCATGGAGAAGCGCACTTCCTGATTGGGGTACCGCAGGGTGTACAGGTACAAATCCTTATCGTAATGATCGATGGTCAGGTAGCCGGTTTGGAACAGCAAACTGGTCGGGTTCAAAGCGGAAATGATAAAGCTGTTGAGCTGATTCTCCGAGACTTCCAGATGCTCAATATCGTAAAAATGGTGTTTCTTTAACTCTTTGATCAAAAAGGTAGGCGTGCCTGTTTCAAACCAAAAGTTTTTGAAAGAACCGGCATCCAGAAATCGAAGCAGCGAGAAGGGGTTGTACAAGCGATCCAAGCCGTTCCAAGAATAGCCGTTATACCAATGTTTTACTTTTTCCAACAGGGCAGGAAGCGGCATTTCTTCCTGCTCAGCGATATGCTGCAAAGGAGTTAAAAAGTAAGCCTCCACTTCTTCCTGCGTAATGCCGAGTAATGTGTCCGTATACCGATGCAAACTGATATTGCTCAGGTTATTCAACTCCGAAAAGATACTCACTTTGGAAAAGGCAGATACTCCGGTAATAAACACCAATTCGAGATAAGGGTCGCTATCCTTAATGACCGAATAGAAGTTTTTCAGCGTTTCCCGATTGGCTTCGGCTTGTTCAATATCATCAAGATAATCGATGATCGGTTTGTCGTACTCATCCACGAGCAGCACCACTTTTTGACCATACTTCTGGTAAGCTTTCCTGATCAGATCTTCCAGCGGGTTTTGAAATTTACTTTTATTCAGCTCTATGCCCAGGTTTTCTGCTTCCCTTTTCAGGCCAAAGGCAATGGCTTCTTTCAGGGGGTTGTCCTTGTAGGAAAAGGTAGCAAATTTTAAATGAACGACCGGATGCTGCTCCTCCCAATCCCATTGATCTTCAATCCACAATCCTTTAAACAGGTCTTTCTCCCCATTATACAATTCTTTTATCGTAGAAAGCAGCAGCGATTTGCCAAATCGGCGTGGCCGGGAAAGGAAGAAGTAATCTCCGTTTTTCAAAAAACGGAAGATCTGCTCTGTTTTGTCTACATAAACAAAGCCTTCCTCACGTATTTTACGAAAATCCTGTATGCCGATGGGATATTTCATAAGGATAAAGATACGAGCTTTTGAGTAAAAATGAGTAGAAAGTTGAAAGTAGAAAGTTTGTAAACTTTATACTCATTTCAACTTTCTACTTTATACTCCTCCACCACCTTTTGCGCCGTCGAAAAGTTAATCCCTACCGCCACTTTCTCCTTGGGGGAATCCTGATAAGGCGACAGGTAACCTTTCTCCCGGATTTGCTGCAGCGCCGCCTCTGCGCTGCCATCCAGCTTGAACTCAAAGGCGTAAATGTAGTGTTCGTTTTCTACCAGTGCGTCGCAACGACCATTAGCCGTATGTACTTCTGATCGAATATAGGTGCCCAAAAGGGAGAAGATCAGGTGGACTAGGGCGTGATAGAAATGCTCGTTCTCTTTTTGCCAAAGATCGTAGGGAATGGAGGCGAAGGCGCTATTCAGGGTCACTACTACCTTTTCGATGTCCTTCACGGCAAGAGCTTTAGCCAGGGCGACAACCGGAGCGAGGGCATTGCCCGGATATTTTTCCTGATAGACCAGCAACAAATGTTGCTGCATGGAAAAGCGTACCTCCTGATTGGGGTATCGAAGGATGTACTGGCGGAAGGTCTTATCGAAATGATCAATCGTCAGGTAGCCGGTCTGGAAAAGTACACTGATGGGATCAAGAGCGCCGGCATGGAAGCTCGTCAGTTGCTCCGGGCTGGCCTCCGCCTGCTCAACATCATAGTACTGATGCTTCCGCATTTCCTTGACCAGGAAAGTCGGCGTGCCCGTTTCGAACCAAAAGTTTTGAAAAGTATACTTCTCCTTAAAAAACCGCAGGAGTGAAAATGGATTGTACAGCCGTTCTTCACCTCCCCAGGAATAGCCATTGTACCAGTTTTGCATCTTTTCCCGGTCTACTTCTTTCCATTGTTCCGGGAAAAAACGCTCAATCTCTTTTTCGGTAATGCCCAGCAAAGTATAGGCAAAGCGGCTGAGGGTCAGGTTTTCCAGATTATTCAATTCCGAAAAGATACTCACTTTGGAAAAGGCAGATACCCCGGTGATAAAGACCAACTCCAGGTAAGGGTCGCTGTCCTTAATGACCGAATAGAAGTTTTTCAGCGTTTCCCGATTGGCTTCGGCTTGTTCAATATCATCAAGATAATCGATGATCGGTTTGTCGTACTCATCCACGAGCAGCACCACTTTTTTTTCTTTCCCTGTCTGTTGGATCAGCGATTTAAATTTTTGATCGTAGCTGGTATCGGGCAGCCTTACACCTAAGTCCTGTGCGGCTGCTTCCAGCATATTGTGAATAGCCTTCTCCAAGCCAAGGGTACCCGTCCCCTGGCTACTAAATTTCAGCCAGATGACCGGATGAATATCCTCCCAATCCCATTGATCTTCAATCCACAAGCCCTTAAACAGGTCTTTCTCCCCATTATACAAGGCTTTTATCGTGGAAAGCAGCAGCGATTTGCCAAAGCGGCGCGGGCGGGAAAGGAAGAAGTATTTCCCATTGTTTAAAATATTGGAGATCTGCTCTGTTTTATCTATATAAACAAAGCCATCTTCTCGAATTGCTCGAAAATCTTGTATGCCGATTGGATATTTCATATAGGTAAAGATAGGAGTTTTTGAGTGGAAATGAGTTGAAAGTTGAGGGAGTATAAAGTTGAAAGTTTGTAAAGTTGAAAGTTACTTTTCACTTTTTACTTTATAAACTTTTAACTTTCTACTCTGATTCACTTTCCGCTGAGCTAAAACGATATTTGGGAATTGAATCATAAACATACAAATTTCATATTTCTTTTTGCAATGGTTCGAAAGGATTTGCTTTTCTGGTTGGAGTGCATACTGGAAACCATCCGGTTTTGCAAATTTTTAGCATCTTTGTTCATTCGATTATACCGGATAAATTTCAAAACAAATGCACCAAACCCATACGATCAGCCCCGCCGCTCTGACCATAGATCATATCCAGCAGATCATCGATGAAGGGTATCAACTCAAGCTTTCTGAAGAGTCCCGCGAAAGGATCGTTACATGCAGAACCTATTTGGATAAAAAGGTGGAAGAAACAGATGATCTTTTCTATGGCATCAATACAGGCTTTGGCTCCCTTTGCAATATACAGATCTCGGATGAGCAGATCGAGCAGCTGCAACTCAACCTTATCCAATCCCATGCGGCAGGGGTGGGAGAGGAGGTGCCCCTGGATGTCGTGCGTTTAATGTTTTTTTTAAAAATCCAATCCCTGGCTTTTGGGCATTCGGGGGTAAGCCTGGAGTTGGTGGAACGACTTATCTTCTTTTTTAATAACGATATTTACCCGGTCATTTTTCAACTCGGTTCGCTAGGCGCATCGGGCGATCTGGCTCCCCTCGCGCACTTCAGCTTACCCCTTCTGGGTATGGGGCAAGTGTGGCATAAGGGCTATAAAATATCCGGAGAAGAGCTGTACCGGCAACTCGATATTCAACCCCTGCATTTAAAATCCAAAGAAGGGTTAGCGCTGCTAAATGGCACCCAATTCTCTACAGCCTATGGGCTGTGGGCTATGATAAACGCTAAAAGTCTATATCAATGGGCCAATCGTTGTGCCGCCATTTCCATAGATGCGTTTCATTGCCATCTAAGCCCGTTCGATCATCGGCTACATGCTATTCGAAATCATTCCGGACAAATACAAACAGCCCAGGAAATACTGACATTGTTGGAGGGAAGCGAACTGGCCCAATCTCCTAAGAATAACATCCAGGATCCTTATGCCTTCCGGTGTGTACCTCAGGTGCATGGCGCCAGCCTTGATGCCATTCATTACGTAGAATCCGTTTTACTCCGGGAAGTCAATGCCGTCACGGATAATCCGAATATTTTTCCGGATGATGACGATATCATCTCCGGTGGAAATTTTCACGCTCAACCCATTGCTTTAGCTTTAGACTTCCTGGCCATTGCACTGGCTGAATTAGCCAGCATTTCTGAGCGTCGAACCTACCAGCTCATTTCCGGTCAGCGCGGCCTCCCCCCCTTTCTGATCTCACACCCCGGGCTCAACTCCGGATTAATGATTCCTCAATATACTGCCGCCTCTATTGTCAGCCAGAATAAACAACTATGCACCCCTGCTTCGGTGGATTCCATCATTTCCAGCAACGGACAAGAGGACCACGTCAGCATGGCTGCCAATGCAGCTACTAAGCTTTACAAAGTTGTCGAGAATGTACAGCGGGTGCTCGCTATCGAATGGATGACAGCCTGCCAGGCACTTGATTTTAGAAGACCCCATCAATCATCGGCTACCATCGAACAGCTCGTCAAGTCTTATCGCGCCGTCGTTCCTTTTTTGGAAGAAGACCGGGTGTTAAGTAAGGACATTGAAGCTACTGTGGAGTTTATTTCTCAAAAGGGATAAGGGACAGGAGATGATAGTTGATTTTATCTAAATGGCGCAGCGCACCTTGTTATAAAACCAAGGAACCATTAAATTCCTGTTAAAAAAATATTAAGCTCCTCCGGAGCATGCACAATTTGGCGCGGTATAAATGCTACCAATAGGTTGCTCCTCTGGAGCAAATATTTATAAATTTTTAAATGGGAGATTCTACCTGAACACCCTCTAAATTGATGCAGCGCACCAATATCTTTGCAACATAGGGTAACCTTCGATCACATATGGTGCAGCGCACCTTCATATTATACCAAGGAACCATTAAATTCCTGTTAAAAAAATATTAAGCTCCTCTGGAGCATGCACAATTTGGCGCGGTATAAATGCTACCAATAGGTTGCTCCTCTGGAGCAAAAGATTAAAAACATATAAGTGAGAGATTTTACCTGAACAGCCTCTAAATTGGTGCAGCGCACCTAAATCTTTGTAACATAGGAAAATTATCGATCACTAATGGTGCAGCGCACCTCAATATAAAACTAAGGAACCATTAAATTCTTGATAAAAAAATATTAAGCTCCTCCGGAGCATGCACAATTTGGCGCGGTATAAATGCTACCAATAGGTTGCTCCTCTGGAGCAAAAGATTAAAAACATATAAGTGAGAGATTTTACCTGAACAGCCTCTAAATTGGTGCAGCGCACCTAAATCTTTGTAACATAGGAAAATTATCGATCACTAATGGTGCAGCGCTCCTTCATATTTAACCAAGAACCATTAAAATCTTGATAAAGCAATATTAAGCTCCTCCGGAGCAAGATAGAATAAAAGATTACCGTTTCCTGCCACCTAACTTTCATTTTGTGCTATCGGGGTTTCGTTTTATCTTACACGGGTGCAAAAGAACGTCTTGAATATTACCCTCTTGTGTCTATTCTTCTTGTGGAACAGCTGCTCTGTAGCTGGCCAAGGACTTACCAATTGGTCGTTCACCCCTAGTATACATGTTGGTAAAATCCTCAAACATACGCCCAAGATCACCTATGACCCGCCTCCTTTGACCTGGGGTATGGAATTGGAAGCGGCATTCCAGACCTATGGGAAAAAAGATTGGCATGAATTGCACCACTACCCCAGATTGGGAGTAGCATTGCACTTTTTTGACCTGGGCACCCCTGCGCTCGGAACTACTTATGGCTTAATGCCTTTTGTGACGATCCCCCTGATTAAGGGGCGACGCCTTGAGTGGAATTTCCGGTTTGGTACAGGAATAGGTTATGTTGTAAAACCGTATGATCCTATCGAATACCCTAACAATAATGCGGTCAGCACCCACCTCAATAATATTGTAGGTTTTCAATGGGCCTTGGAATATAATTTGAGCGACAACTGGACCCTCCAGGGAGGCTTTAGTTTTACCCATTATTCGAATGGGGCTACCCGCTTACCCAATTTTGGGATCAACATCCCTACAGGAACAGTTGGCATCCGATATGCTCCAAAGCCTGTTGCCCAAAAAAACTTCATTACCCAGAACACCTCTCCCAAACCTTCCAAAAGATTTGGGCTGAGTACCTATTTTGCCATTGCGTTTAAAGAATTTCTGACCTATCGAGGCCCTCGATATCCCGTTTATATTGGCTCTATTGCCGGTAATTATTATCTTAGCAAAACCAACAGGCTAATGTTGGGGATTGAGTACGAATACAATTCCACCATCTTTCACTTCGGGCTGGCCAGCTTAAACTTCCAAACCGAACAAGAAGCCAGACAAGCCTCCTCTCGATGGCTAATCTTTATCGGAGATGAGTTTCTATTCGGTTCCTGGGGGATAGTCTTGCAGGCAGGCACCTATTTAAAAACAAGTGACTTTCTAAAGCCGGCATGGCTATACAACCGATTGATGGTAAGATACTATCTGCCGCCAATGGGAAAGCCTGAAGCCCGGATTCATGTAGGTATCTATCTGAAGTCACACCGAATTGTAGCGGAATACCTGGGTTTTGGCACCGGCGTCTCATTTTAATTTCAAAAAGTCTTTCTGCCCTATTATTTTTACCTTAGCAACTCCTTCTTTAATCAAAACAACCTAAAACATGGAACCTAAAAAAATATTGCTAGCAGGACTTTTAGTAGTCATCCCCTTCTTATTTTACGGATGTAAAACGCTGAATGTATTCTCTATCCAGGACGATATTGCCCTGGGCCAACAAGTTAGCCAACAAATCGCAGGTGACCCTCAACAGTTTCCTATCTTACCAGAAGCTACAAATAAAGAGGTGTATAATTATATCAGAGGGCTCACCAATAAGATCCTGAACTCCGGGGAGGTCAAATACCGAAATGAATTTGCCTGGGAAGTTAAGATCATTGACGATGATAATACCCTCAACGCCTTTGCAGCACCAGGTGGTTATATCTATGTTTATACCGGACTTATAAAATACCTCGATTCAGAAGATCAACTGGCAGGCGTTATGGGCCATGAGATTGCCCATGCCGATAAGCGGCATTCTACCCGGCAATTGACTAAACTCTATGGTCTTTCTGCCCTGCTCGCCATCGCAACAGGCAATTCCGAGCCTGGCGCCCTCGAACAACTGGCTCTCGGACTGGTATCCTTAAAGTTTAGCCGAAACCATGAAACCGAAGCGGACACCTATTCGGTAAAATACCTATGCAGAACACCTTACAATGCAGCAGGTGCTGCCGGTTTTTTTGAAAAACTTGAGGGAAGAAGTTCTCCACCGGTTTTCTTAAGCACTCACCCCGATCCGGGTAACCGGGTAAGAAATATAAATGAACAAAAGCGCGATTTCCGATGCACCGGCTCTCAAACCAATCGAACGGAATACGCCCGAATCAAAAAATTGCTGTAATTAGGATTAATTCTATCGTCTTAACTGGTTTTTAAAAGGGAGCTGTGTTTTCTGAAAAAAATTTGATTTTTTCAGAAAACACAGCTCCTTCAAAGAATAAAGTTTTGTGGTTTGAAACGCCAAAGGTATTTTGAGCCACCATCACTCTTCCTATTCATCACACTATTCCCCTAATTCACCACATTTACTTGGAGTATACCCCCATCAGTACTTAATATTGAAGCATCATCAATTCAATGAATCCGCTATGCTCAATATTTCAAATCTTTGTAAGACCTATCCAAATGGAGTGAAAACACTGGACCACTGCTCACTCCGGATCGATAAGGGAATGACCGGCCTACTAGGTCCAAACGGAGCTGGTAAGTCGACGCTTATGCGCACCATTGCTACCCTCCAACGGCCCGACTCGGGCTGCATCCATTTTTGTGGTTCCGACATATGGAAAGCGCCGATGGAGCTGAGAAAGCACCTGGGATATCTACCTCAGGAATTTGGAGTCTATCCCAAAATATCAGCGGAAAAATTATTGGACTACTTTGCTCTCCTAAAAGGTATTTCCATCAAAAGAGAACGACAAACGATCATTCAGGAGGTTCTGGAACTAGTCAACCTCTATCATGACCGGAAAAAATATGTCAGCGATTACTCCGGCGGTATGAAGCAACGCTTCGGGATTGCCCAGCTGTTACTTAACAATCCAAAACTGATCATCGTAGACGAACCTACCGCAGGTCTGGACCCCGCCGAACGCAGGCGTTTCCTTGCGCTTTTGAAGGAAATAAGTACCCGAAACACCGTGATTTTTTCAACCCATATCGTAGAAGATGTAAAAGAGCTGTGCCAAGAGGTTACTATTATGAATAAAGGAAAACTGTTGGCCCACATCAATACGGCCAGGGCGCTAAAAGATATCAATGGAATGATCTGGACCAAATCTATTGCCAGCGATCAGCTACCGCAAGCAGCACTTAACTATCACGTCCTTTCATCAAATTACCATGCCGATAATTCTCTGGAGATCCGGATATTCTCTGAAACGCCTCCCGACAGTAGTTTCCACCTAGCTACTCCGCAATTAGAAGACTTCTATTTTCTCAAATTAAACGCGTAAGCTACATCATGTTCAACAGCATCTTTCAATTCGAACTAAGGTTTTGGCTACGCCATCCGTCTACCTATATTTATTCAGCTATTTTATTTTTTATCGCGCTTGCCCTGATGGGCGGCAGAGCGGAAGCCTTTGACGAACATTCTCTGTTTTATAACCCGGTGCGATTGGCCAACGCTCCTGCCTCAATCGTAGAAATGGTTTTATTCCTAATACCGCTGATCTTATTCATGCTGCCTGCCATTATGGGAATGTCTGTTTACCGCGATTTCAAAAGTAACATGCATTTCCTGCTCTATGCCTATCCTTTTTCAAAAAGAGACTACCTTCTTGCCAAACTCTGTAGCTCTTTATTAATTGTTATAGGGGTAGTCTTTTTTATGATGCTTGGCCTCATAGTTGGCACCTGGCTACCAACGGCTAACCCCACATTGATTCAGGCGTTTAGCATATCTGCCTACATTCAGGCCCTGACCATATACCTGCTGCCCAATCTCCTGATATTGGGAGCCATGATCTTTGGGATTGTTTTATTTACCCGCAATATTTACGCGGGCTTTATCTTGGCTATCCTGTTGATTATCTTCCAAAATTTATCCTATAGCTTGTTTGGTGGTTTGGAAAATCAAATGCTTGGAGCCATCATCGAACCTTTCGGTAAGCAGGCATTTGGATATTATTCCCGATTCTGGAAAGTAGAAGACTTCAACCATCAAAAAGTCCTTTTCGATCAACAAGTCATTTTCAACAGGTTGATTTGGATGTTGATAGGCGGCCTTGTCTACGGGGCTATATTTACCTTTTTCAAATTTCAACAATTTCCCTTCTCCTTAAAGACCATAGCTAAGAAGACAAATAAGCTCTTTGAAAAAGAGAAGATCAGCATACCCAAAGTTGATCTGACTACTGTTCATTTTAACTACTCACCCCTGCATTATTTCAAAACCGCATGGAAATTATCTAACCTTGAATTGAGGTCTATTCTAAAAAGTGGATTATTCCTGAGCATTTTAGGTGCAGGAATGCTGCTAATCGTTTTCCAACAATACCAGCAACCCCAACAATATGGATTTAAGATTCTGCCAGTGACCTGGCAAATGCTTCGGATACCGGCCTTTTTGTTTGGGGGAATTATCAACATGCTGACTTTCTTGTATGCGGGCATCCTGGTACACCGGGAGCGACGCTCAGGTATGAATGCTCTTGTTGATAGCACGCCTGTTCCAAATTGGATGCTACTGCTTGCCAAATTTCTCACCTTAGTCAACATGCAACTGCTGCTCCTGGGATTGATCATGGTGGGTGGGGTAGTGGTTCAGGTTTACCAGGGCTATTATCATTTGGAGCTCGGTCAGTATTTATTTCAGCTTTATGCAATGAATTTCTGGAGCCACCTGATATGGGCGATGATAGCCATTGGGGTACAAACTACCTTACCCAACCCTTACCTGGGCTTCTTTCTATTGATTCTGGGCTCTATGGGTATTGCCGGATTACCAGATGTTCTGGGCTGGGAGTCAGCTATCTTCCGATTCAATGCAAATCCGCCCTATGAGTACTCCGACCTGGATGGTTACGGTAATAGCTTACCGGCTTTCTACTTCTATAAAATATATTGGTTACTCCTGAGTCTGGCTTTCCTCTTTCTTTCTTACTTGTTTTGGGTGCGGGGACTCTATTTTTCTATCAAAGAGCGTATAGCTATCATTTTTTCAAAAATGAAAAGCCCGGCTGTTTTACCATTCTTACTAGCGATAATAGCCTTTCTGAGTTTAGGTTTTTATATCTACTATGAAGAAGAAGTTAATTATGATAAAATAACCACCTCTAAAGACCGAGCGGCATGGATGGCTGCAAATGAAAAGAAGTATAAAAAATACCAAGATCTGGTTCAGCCTAAAATTACCGATATTCAGATACAGTTAGATTTATTCCCGGAACACCGGGACTTCAAATCAAAAGGATCTTATACGTTGGTGAATAAATCTCAAACCCCAATCGATACCTTGCTGATTCATTACAGCTATGATGAGCCAACAACCTATGAAATAGAGGCGGAATATGAAATCATTAACATCGACACCATTATTCGGTTGGACATTTTGAAACTTTTAAATCCGATGGCTCCGGGAGATAGCCTTTTGTTTCAGTTTGCGGTGAGGAACGAACCCAATACTATTTTCCACTCTAGCTCTCCGGTTAAAGAAAACGGGACGTTTTTTACCAATGAGGTGTTTCCTGGTTTTGGATATCGGCCTATTGAACTGAGGAATAATAACCAACGCAGAAAATACGGCTTATCCGAGCGAGATTATTTCATTCCTTCTCCTGGAGATAGCCTTGCCCGTATGAAGAACTATGCTAATGACGATGCCGACTGGCTGCATTTTGAAGCAATAGTAAGCACAACTCCTGACCAAATTGCCCTGGCTCCGGGTTATTTGCAACGCACCTGGGAAAAGCATGGCCGCCGGTATTTTAAGTATAAAATGACAAGTAAGATCAAACACCTATTTGGCTTTAATTCGGGCAGGTTCCAGGTAAAAAGGGATACATGGAATGATATTGACCTGGAAGTCTACTACCACGAAAACCACGACCATAATATTGAGCGCATGATAGATGGATTAAAAGGAACGCTTACCTACAGCGAAAAGTACTTTAGTCCTTATCAACACCGGCAGGCTAGAATTATTGAATTTCCCATTTCTATCGGGAGCTTTGCCACGACTTTTGCCAATTCTATCCCTTTTTCAGAAATACGGTTTATTGGTGAAGTGGACGAAGCGAATGAAGCCTCTATTGACCTGCCCTTTTATGTAGCAGCGCACGAGTTAGCCCATCAGTGGTGGGGCAATCAGGTGCTACCCGCAGATGTGCTGGGCGCAAAAATGTTGACGGAAAGTCTGGCTGAGTATGTGGCCTTAAAGGTATTAAAAGCCTATCGGGGCGAAACCCAAATGCGTCGATTTTTACAATTGAACAGAGACCTTTATCTAACAGGCAGGGCCGATGAAGACCGCCAGGAAATGCCTTTAATGCTGTCTTATCCAGACCAGGATTATATTAACTACAGAAAAGGTGCGCTGGTCTTCTGTACCCTTAGCGACTACCTCGGGAAGAAGCGGCTGAATCAAGCGTTAAAAAACTACTTAGAATCGGTAAAATTTCAGGAAGCGCCCTTTACAACCTCCTTGGAATTAGTGAAAACGATTCGGCAATTTACTCCTGATTCGCTTCAGTATCTCCTCAAGGATATGTTTGAAACCATCACCTTTTATGATAATAAAATTACGAGCACCTCCGTGAAACAATTGGAAACCGGCGAATATCAGGTAACCATTGATTTTAGAGTGCAAAAGTTCCGGGATGACGGATTTGGCAACTTCTATTATTCGGATGAACAACCAACCGGGGCCAAACAACCTAACGATGATAGCCCGGCACCATCCCTTCCTCTGGCTGATTATATAGAATTGGGCGTTTTCTTGGATAATCAGGAACTTCACTTAAAAAAATACAAAATTACAGCTGTAGAAAATCAACTCACGATTATCGTTGATAAAAAACCAACAATGTTAGGAATAGATCCATACCATAGGTTGATCGAACTGAACACAAAGGACAACCGGAAAAAGATCGATCAGGTGATATCAATCGCTTCAAAGAACGGATCCCGGTAGGTCCCTCCTATGGAAATTTTCTTTGCTCCAATGACTACGTGATTATCCTCTATTTTGTCGATTTGCGCAAGTGCCACAATAAACGACCGATGCACTTGAAAAAACTGCCTTGCAGGCAGTAATTTCAGGGTTTCCTTGATGGTGGCCCTGACCAAGAATTTCCCCGATGGAGTCACATAATTTACATAATTACCCTCTCCTTCGATGTAGAGGATATCTTTATAAAAAATTCGCTGTTTTTGATGCCCTGTATTTACAAAAAAAAACTCTTTCTGCTTGGAGGGTTTAGGAGTCATCCGCTCTTTAGCTTTATTAGCAGCGATTAAAAAACGGGAAAAATCGAAGGGCTTTAATAGATAATCCAGCGCCTCCACTTCATAACTATCCAGGGCGTATTCTTCATGTGCGGTGGTAAAGATGATAAGGGGTTTCTTGGTCAGGTGCTTGATCAACTTGAACCCGTTTATATCCGGCATGTCTATATCTAAGAAGACCAGATCGATCTCCTGTTCATTAATAAAGTTGATCCCTTCGAATGGATCCAAAAAAGTTCCTTCCAGTTCAAGAAAGGGCACCCTTGAAATATGATTTTTAACCACCTCCAAGGCCCTGGGCTCGTCATCTATTGCTACACATCGGATCATTGATCAAAGTTTATTTCTAAATATACATGGAATTCATTGCCTTCACGGCCAAACCTGAGCTGATGCCGATCGGGATAAATATGCTCTAACCGTTTGCGCACATTGTCTATCCCAACACCTCCTTTCGCCTTTTTCCCGGCATTTTTTATTATCGTGTTGGAGAGTTCCATTATCAGGCTGGTTCGATCTACTACTATTTCCATGTGCATAAGCGTATTTTCTGTAGGACTTACTCCATATTTAAACGCATTTTCTACAAAAGAAATCAGCAGCATGGGGGCAATTTGGGTAGTCTCCGAAACCTCCTTATCAATTGTCACCTTCCAATCTACTTTATTCCTATCCGTCAGCCGGAGCTTTTGCAGTTCGATATATTTTTGAATGTAGCCTATTTCTTTTTCTACAGGAATAAACGTTCTTTTTGCTTCATGCAGATTATAGCGCATGAGTGTTGCTAATTTTGTTATGCTGTCAGCGGTTTTTGCTCCACCTTCCTCCAGTGCTACTGCATAAATGGTGTTAAGGGTATTAAATAAAAAATGAGGATCAACTTGCGATTTTAAAAAGGCGAGCTCCATTTCCAGCCGCTCTGCTTTCAACCGTTCGATTTCTGTGAGATTAACGATCCAGTCCTTTGAAAAACGATATCCGAAAGAAACGATCAACCCAATAGCTATCGCATCAAGGCTCGCTCCGGGACCGGTAAAAGTCTCCAGAAAATCGTTCCAAAATCCGTTTCCCGCTTTCTGAAATCCGAACAGAGCCGCTTTGCCCACCCCGATTGCAAATAGCAGCGTTCCGAGAACTAATCCATAGGTTAACCATCTTTTTTGTTTAAGTAAGCGGTGAATTAAAACGAAGGTGTTTAAATAAAAAACCACCGGAAAAGCTAAAGCGGAAACAGGCAGCACATCCTTCTTCCGCCCCTCAATAATCGTCCAATCCTCAGACCAGGATACGTTAATTGCTCCAAAATAAAGCAAAAGCAAAACGGTGTGGAGCAGCAACTCTCCATATTTCAATAAAAATTGTTCTATTTGCTTTTGATTAGTCAATCCTCATGTATTGAAAGTCGCGGATCCTCCTTATCTATAATTTAACCTTCCCTTAATCTATTATAATCCATAATTTTGTAATTTTCCAAACTTTGAACAAATCACCTGCAATCTATATTAGTTTATAGATATTTTTTCAATTTACAAAAATAGGATGGCAGTCAAAGAAATAAAAGAGCAAATAAGTACCAATGGAGTGGAGGATAATGAGTTCATAGAAGTCATTGGCGCCAGAGTTCATAATCTCAAAAATATAAATCTTCGGATCCCCCGAAATAAATTAGTGGTCGTTACCGGAATCAGCGGTAGCGGTAAATCATCCCTGGCTTTTGATACCATCTATGCGGAGGGGCAGCGTCGCTACATGGAAACGTTCTCGGCTTATGCCCGGCAGTTTATTGGAGAAATGGAGCGACCGGATGTTGAAAAGATCACAGGCCTGAGCCCTGTCATCTCTATTGAACAAAAAACAACCAGCCGGAATCCGCGTTCCACTGTGGGCACCATCACCGAAATTTACGACTTCCTTCGCTTGCTCTTCGCCCGAATTGGAGAGGCCTATTCTTACGAGACAGGAAAAAAGATGATTAAATATACCGAAGAGCAAATGGTTGAGCATATTTTTTCTAACTTCAGAGGGAAAAAAGCATTGTTGCTGGCTCCTTTAGTAAGAGGAAGAAAAGGGCATTACCGTGAACTTTTCGAACATATACGCAAGCAGGGATATACCAAAGTAAGAGTGGATGGGGTCATTATCGATATTTCTCCCGGCATGCAAATCGACCGTTACAAAACCCATGATATTGAGGTCATCGTTGACCGGTTGAAAATTGAAAATAACAAAAGAGACCGGTTGACTTCTTCTTTGCAGACAGCCCTCAAGTTGGGCAACGGATTTATTATGGTCATGGACAATGACTCCAAAGCCATCTCTCCCTACAGTAAACACCTTATGGACCCTGATTCTGGGGTTTCTTATGAAGAACCCTCTCCTAACTCCTTTTCCTTCAACTCCCCTTATGGCGCCTGCCCTAATTGTAAAGGACTAGGTACAGTAAATAAAGTGGATTTAGATAAGGTCATTCCTGATGATACAAAAAGTATCAATGACATTGGTATCCGCCCATTTGGAGATGTCCGGGAAAATACGACGTTCAAGCAACTGAGAGCCATTTCCAAAAAGTACGGATTTACCTTTGCCACCCCCGTCAAGGATATACCCAAAGAAGCCTTAGATATTATTCTTTACGGCGGCGACGAGTCATTTGAAGTAACACTTAAGTATAGTAAGAACGATTACAGCTACAACCTCGCTTATGAAGGCATTACCAATATGCTGGAGCGATGGTATGGGGAATCTACTTCAGAAAAAGTACGGCGATGGGCTGAAGAATTTATGACGGTGGATAAATGTCCTGAATGCGGGGGAGCCAGACTGAAAAAAGAATCTCTTCATTTCAAGCTCAACAATAAAAATATTGCCGATCTCGCTCATATGGATATTGCCGAATTGAACGATTGGACTGGAAATCTATACCCTTTTCTTTCTGAGCGCCAATCCTTAATTGGTAAAGATATTTTGAAAGAACTCCGGCTTCGCTTGGGATTCCTACTACACGTTGGCCTCGACTATCTTACGCTTAACCGCCCGGCAAGAACGCTTTCGGGAGGAGAATCACAGCGTATACGGCTCGCTACACAAATCGGTTCTCAACTCACCGGCATTACCTATATCCTTGATGAGCCCAGCATCGGCCTACATCAACGTGACAATCAGAAGCTCATTGAGGCGCTCCATCAGCTTTCCGATATAGGAAATACGGTTTTGGTCGTAGAACACGACAAGGATATTATGCTCGCGTCTGATTATCTGATCGATCTGGGTCCTGGTGCCGGTAAACATGGTGGAGAGTTAGTTGCAGAGGGTATTCCTAAATCTTTCTTAAATGCCCATACTGTTACTTCTGATTACCTCAATAATACGCTCAAGATCGAGATACCCGAGAAGCGTCGTAAAGGCAACGGTGAATTCCTGACATTGAAAGGAGCAGAAGGCCATAACCTGCAAAATGTGGAAATAAAAGTGCCCCTCGGTACTTTCACCTGCGTAACCGGCGTCTCGGGTAGTGGGAAATCCACCCTAATCAATGAAACGCTTTATCCGATACTTCGCCAGCATTTCTACAAAAGTCTACAAAAACCACTGCCATACAAAAAGATCAAAGGCCTTGAACACGTAGATAAGGTCATAGAAATTGATCAATCCCCCATTGGTCGTACTCCCCGGTCCAACCCGGCCACTTATACCGGCGTCTTTACCGATATCCGAAAGCTTTTTTCAGAACTCCCGGAATCCAAGATCCGCGGATATAAACCCGGACGCTTTTCCTTCAATGTTAAAGGGGGAAGATGTGAGGTTTGTAAAGGTGCAGGCAAACGGGTAATCGAAATGAATTTCCTACCCGATGTTCAGGTAGACTGCGAACGCTGTATGGGCCGGCGCTACAACCGAGAAACGTTGGAAATTCTATTCAAAGGGAAATCGATCAGTGATGTCCTGGATATGACGGTCAGTGAAGGCGTGGAGTTTTTTCAAAATATTCCCAATATCTTCCGGAAGCTCAAAACGCTGGAAGAAGTAGGGCTCGGCTATATTACCCTCGGCCAACAGGCTACTACTTTATCAGGAGGAGAAGCCCAGCGGGTAAAACTGGCGGAAGAACTTGCTAAACGAGATACGGGAAATACCTTCTATATCCTTGACGAACCCACCACCGGTCTGCACTTCGAAGATATCCGGCACCTGCTGATCGTACTCAATAAGCTTGTCGCAAAAGGCAATACCGTCCTGATCATCGAACATAATATGGATGTCATCAAAGTAGCCGACTACATCATTGATATGGGACCCGAAGGTGGCCACCGGGGTGGAACGGTAGTTTGTACGGGCACTCCCGAAAAAGTGGCAAAACACCCCACCAGCTATACCGGAAAATTTTTGCAAGACGAATTGAAAGAAGCCTGAAGGGGCTGTCTCATTAGTCAATGAGCCATCCCCATCCCCAAGAGAATTTTTTATCGTTTAGCAGATATTCTTTTTGAAAAAAGGATAACCCTACACGATATGGTAAAGGCAAAGTGCTCAATAAAAAATTTTAATACACTTCCATAAACACTTCATGGGCATTTAAACCAGGGAAATTATCAATATGGTAGCGGTAGTAATCGATAAGTTGTAACAGCAACTGATTGCGTTGTTCTCTTGGCCATTTTATTTGTTGTATCTCTTCGATTGAATTCTCTTTTAAAACATGGACCATAGCGCTCAGGGACTCGCTCAGGCTGTAGGTTCCTGCTTTTTGGGGTATAAAGACACCTTGCTGAAGATCAAAATAGGGTGTTTGTCTAGTTTGTTCTCCGCCAGGAAAGAAACCCAGGAATGAGCTAAGGTGGAGCATGAAGTAGAGATGAATATTTTGGATGGGGAGGTCCGTTTGGTCCAGGTAAATAAAAAAATCTTCCAGGAAATCGTACAGTTCTTTATGGGTTTCGGATCCTTTGATTGATTTTTGGGCCAGCTCCACCATAAATAAGCCGATAGCTCCCCGTTTGATCTCAAAAGGCAACTGCTGATAAACAAAAGCTGATTTGGCTTCTTTCATCCTGTTAAGCGATTTGCCTTCCCGCTCATAGACTACAACATCTAATACAGACATTACCTGAAGCAGATTCGGCTTTATTGCCGCTTTTTTATTTCGAATCCCTCCAACGATATACGACCGCAACCCTTTTTCTTCCGTAAAAAGATCGCAGATCAGGCTGTTGTCGCCATATTTGATGGATCGCAGTACGATGCCTTTTGTTTTTAATAACATGAATTATTAACTAAAAAGGGCACTTCGCATGTTGCGAAGCGCCCTTTTCTTATAAAAAAATCAAACTATTAGTTTCCGAATGCTTGCTTAACAGAGAATTCGTATCTGTCAGTATTGTCAGCAGGAGTTACAACGACATTTGTACATTGAAGTAAGAAATGATCGTCACCTTTTTTAACTACAAATAGATCGCCAACCGCAACCACATCACTTTCTGTTTTAGTAGTTCCGGTATCAAAAGCTGCGATGATTGCTTCTTTGTTATCTGCAGACGCATAAGTAAATCCTTCAGATTGAGCCTGGTCAGGAGTTCTTAGAACCGCTCCGTTTACAGGCATAATCTTTTGAATCCAGTTAGTAGCGGCAGGTAGAGCCACGTCAATACCCTGGTCAACAAGATCAGCTCTTGCATAGTCAGGATTCATTGGATTACCGGTAACTGTTTCTGGTTGATCGGCTGAGTTACGAAGGTCTAGCCCTCCAAGAACACCTACTGGCCCATCTGCATTGTTGATAACGACTACAGTAAACTCACCATCAATAGCTGTAGTAGCGTTTAAGGTAACATCAACGCTGGCCGTTTCGCCGGTAGCATCTTCTACAGTAATTCTAAAATCCTGACTTCCGTCAGCAGGAGCTTTAATGTAAATTGTTCCGTCAAAACCATTTTCAAATTCTGCGGGGAAAGCAAGTGGATTTGAAGAAAATTCAGCAGCCTGATCAGCATCGTTGAATCGTAGATCTTCTACTGCTACATCACTTCCGCCAGAAGTTACACCGATTGTGGTTAATATCGGACCTGCACTGGTTACATTTAAAGCAACAGCAGTAAAGCTTTCAGGAGAGGTCTGGATTTCAGTGTCTCCATTAACAGCAACATTTAAGGCACCTGTCTTGGCAGTCAAGGTGATAGAAACAGAAGCTGTTTCATCATTGGCGTCTGTTACCGTAAAGGTATATTCAGCAGCACCCGCATCGTGGGCGATTATACCAACTTCCCATGTAAAAGATTCAACTTCCGAATCAAATAATAGTGGAGCAGCAGAAGATGCAGGGTCTCCGTTAATGGTCAAGTCAGTAGGGTCAAGTCGTGTACCATCTCTCAAAAACTCGACAGATGATAGATCGTTATCCCCTTTATCTGCATTAATTTTTACCATGAATGCCTGTCCACCGTCTACAAAATCTCCGTCACTAACAAATCCTGCTTCGGTTACAACTTGGATAAATGGTGGTTGATCGTCGTCACTACATGAAGCAATAAAAACAGCAATTGCAGCAACTAAAAATAACTTTGAAAAAATGGTTTTTCTCATGAAAAAAGTATTTAATGATTAAATTAGGTTATTATACAAATAAATAATATACGAAATAACGATTGAAAACCCAAAACGCTGCCTCCTATCCAGAAAGTCTCTACCTGTTAATCTATTTTTGAAAATAAATAATATCACATTGATCCATATCGCTGTTTAAGACGACTTGCTGTTCTTTGCCCTCGGTTTTAATCCTGACAGCCATCGTATTAGGTGGTTTACTCCCCAGGTTATTGGCATAAAGCAATAGATAGTTTTTTTCAACTCCTTGATCCAAATCCAACTCAATTTCATGTGGCCGTTCTTTTAATATGAAGTTCCTGAGTATCCAACGGCCGTTGTAATTCAGGGAAATGATATCACCGTCAATTTTTTTGTGGTCATACACCTGAATCGTAAAAGTATTAGCGGGTACCTTTAGGGTAGTCCCCGTTTTGATTTCTCTGACGGTCAATTCTTCGGGCTTAGCGTTGGGCAAGTCAGAGATTAACTCTGTACTTCCTGAAGGTGAATAAATAATGAATCCCCATCCGCCATCTTTATAAACCCTTGCCAACCCTTCTCTAAAATCATAGGCTTTTTCGAATTCAGGTTCTATAGCCATATTGCCCTCTGTATCAATATATCCCCATACTCCGTTTACTTTTACTCGCGCCAGGTTTTCTGAGAAGTCTCCGGCAGCTTCGTAGGTTGCAGGGATCAGTTCATTGCCTTTTCTATCCAAATACCCCCATCTTCCGTTTTTCTTGAAACGGGCCAGACCGTCGTGATAATTGTACAGTAATTCATAGATGGGATTGATGAAAAATTTTCCGGTACGGTCAATGAGCCCGAATTTGTCATTAAACTCCACCACCGCAAAACCATCCTTAAAACTACTGGCATAATCAAATTTGGCCAGAATAGTCATTTTTCCCGTTAGATCAATATACCCCCACTTATTCTCCACCTTTACACAACATAAGTTTTCATAAAATCCCAATGCATTGTCGTAAGCCGGAGGTATTTCAAACTTTCCGGAACGATCCATCAAACCATATTTTCCTTTGAATTTCACCGGTGCCAACCCTTCTGAAAAAGAGGAAGCATCTTCATAATCTACAGGGATTACGATACGCCCCACCTGATTGACAAACCCCCACAATCCATTCATTTTCACACATGCCAGTCCATTTCTGAAGGGGCTGGTCACTTCAAACTGGGGCTCAATGACCAGTTGGCCTTCCTCATTGACGTACCCGCTTATAGAACTCATTGTTTCAAAATTGATGTAACCCGCCGAAGCTAACCCCTCTGAATACGCATCAATTATATTATACTGAGGAGGAACCGTAACCTTTCCGGTCTTATCAATAAATCCCTTCTTTATCCCTGAAATGACAATGGCATGCCCGTCGTAGAAATCGTAAACCTTATCAAAATCAGTCTTAAATGCCCATTGGTAGTTTTGTGCAGATGAGACGTTGATACCAATACTTAGTAACAACAAGCAAACTATGATATTCCTCATATATTTCGTCATTTACGTTAGTACAATTTGCTGCAAAGGTAGAAACACTTTTAAGAAGTTGCCATAAAAAAAGCCATCCAGAAGGAAATATTCCTTTTTGGATGGCGCAATTCTCACCTGCTATGGACACATTCTTTGTCAGAGCTGTACTGAACAGGTTTTGCTGACAGCTCTACGCTATTTCTTTTTTATCTTATAATCCCTGATTGATAATTTTTTCAATATAGACTTCTTTTCCCTGGCTTATAGTCAGGAAGATCATTCCTGTTGCAGCCTGGGTTACATCAATTCGATTTTCATAAGTTCCGTCGAATCGATCCAACTTCTCCCGGTAAATCTCCCGACCATTCATATCGACGACCCGTATTAAGGTAGGAGCGTTGTCAGCATCAAAACGTAGATTAATGTAGCCCTTGGTAGGGTTCGGAAAGGCAGTGCAATTCCTTAACTCCAAATTGTTATCCGGTAATTTTACCTGAGTTTGAACCGTATCTCCGCTATCATCATCTACAGGGTCGTCTTCGTAATAAAATACATCTGGCCCCAAATCTTCCACTTCAATAAATTCATTCTCATCTACCACGACCAATTTGATCTGTTTATTCGCATCATCTATCAATTTTTCTAATGCTCCAGGTTCGCTAGGCTTATCTGTGGAATAAATAGTTATTTGATCAGACCTCATTGTTGCATCCTCTAGGTATAAGGCAACGTTTCCTCTTAGGGTAATTTTGTTATCCCTGTCAATGGCTAACTGGTCACTTTTAAACTTAATTTTATCCTTACTACCGATTCTAATGATTTGCGTTTTTTGATAATCATCGCCTGCCTGCTTTTTCAGAAGCACAATGACTTTCTGGTCATCATCATTTAACGTTTTCTGAATTTGGTCTTGAGCATTTACGTAGATTACTCCAACGAGTAACAAAAATAAATGAAAAAATTTCGCTTTTAGGACACCCATGGTTTTTAGTATTTTGGTTAAAAATGTAGTAATGGAATACTGGTATTCAAGGCCATAACGCTATAGGTTAGGCTGAATTACCTCGTGTTTGTGTCCAGCTAAGGTGAATTAACTTTAAAAAATCGTGAAGTAGGTGAAGGGTCAGTTTTTCCAGTCGCAGTCAATAGTTATATTGCTATTGCTGTTTCTTGAGTTTTTATTCTCTTCCACTTCGATCGTTATCCGGCCTTTTTTATTTAATTGATTTCCAGATAAGGATTCGTAAAGTGCTTTATATTTATTCCAAAGCTGATCAGATTGCTTTTTACCGTTGACTCTCAGCTTTTTATCGTCTAGTTCGAACTTGTAGTTTTTATTATCCTGAATCAGACCATCTCTGAGCATGGTGCTCTCGAGCACCCGTTGAAGATTTTTTGACTTTTGTTGGAAACCCCGTTGTTGGGCTCTTTCTTGATGCCGGTACGCTCTGGCAATAGCTCGCTCTTTTTGCTCCATACTTTTTTCAATTGCACGCGTTTCATTTTCTAGCGCTTTTACCTGCGCCAACATTTCGATGGCTCTCTCCCGGGCTGCTTCAGCTTGTTCGGCAGATTGTTCCTGATACATTTCAGCGATTCTGTTTTTTTGCTCTATCAGGGCTTTCTGCTTTTCCTTGATCTCTGCTAATCGCTCATAAAGTGCCTCTTCTTTTGCTTTATGGAAATGATTATAATTATAACTGTAGCTTCCATTTTTATAAGAGTAGGAATATCCCTTTTTCTTGTCACTTTTAATCACTGTTCCTCCACCAATAATGACATTACCCTCTTTTAAAAAGATCCTCCCATTAGGATCATCACCTTCCATTTCAATGATTTCTTCCTCTCCACTTTCGGGGTTTTTGATGATAACAACGGTCTTTCCTTCTTCATTCTTGCTGGTAGTGACCGTGGTTCCGCTACCGCCTTCTACCACAACAGATGGAGCCTTAATAACAATTTCACTTTCCTCGTCAATATCAAAAAAAGTTGGAGGAGCAGGAGGCGGCGGTGGTACATCGAGATCAGTTGGAATAGTTGGCGGAGATGGTATAACGAAACTACCGTCTTCCCCATTAGTGATGGTCTCATAGTTTTTGTATTCTTCTGGCGGAACAGGTTCACCATTGATTAGTAATTCAGTTATTTCCCCATCTTCAACGGTTACATCATATTGAATGTCTTCTTTTCCTTTTTGTCTCTGAATTACCCGTTGTCTTTTGCCCCTTGCAGATTTTTCTTTCGGAATTAGCGTATCCGAAGTGATCGATAGGGTTTGTAGTTTGGGGTATTCAATCTCCAACTCATTTTCTATCGGCCTTAAGAGCGTTTTATAAGCAAGATTGGATTCTTTTGCGTGGGACTTTACATTTAAAGAAAGGATTAAAACGCCCAGCAAAAAAACGACAGTAGCCATTATTTTTTCCATAAGATGGGATTTATTATTAGGTTGATTTAAAATGTGTTTGATTCTGAACAATAATTGCTTTTTTTTCCCCGAAAAAGACATACTCAACACGGGGGCAGTCTGGTGTAATTCCTGCAATTGCATCAGGGCTTTCGCATAATCAAGCGAGCTACCGCAGAGTTTAACAGCCAGTTCATCGCAGCATACCTCCCTTTCCTTTCGGATATTTGCTGAAATCCACCATATGGCAGGGTGGTAATAGAATAGCACTTCGATAATAGTCTGTAGGATATTGAGAAAATAGTCATTCCTGAAAATATGAGCCAATTCGTGCGCAAGTATGGCCTCCACCTCTTTTGTACTTAAATTATTCACCGTTCCTACCGGCAAAAGAATCATTGGTTTCAGAAAGCCGATCATCATCGGGGCTTTCACCAAGTTAGACTCAACAAGTTGCATAGATCTTTTCAACGGAATTCGACCAGCTAATTTGCGCAATTTATTTTGCCATTCTTCGGATAAGGACGTGATACCCGTATTTCTTAATCGCTGTATGTAAGCATAGGCGATACCCAAACGCAGCGCGAAAAACAGTACTCCTAATGCCCAGATCCCGACGATAATTTGTAAATTTTCGTTGAAATAAATGATCATTTGATCGAACCATTGCTGAAAAACAGATACAGAACTATGCGTCTCCGCAGCAGTAGTTATGGTCAGCATTAAAGTCTCCCCCGCATTCCCGCTAAGCCCATTGATGGAAGAACCGAGCAAAGCCAGAAAGGTCGCAAAGGAGATGAAGAAGAATGAAAGTAACGCGCCATAAGAGATCGCATATCTCCAACGTGCCGACTTCTTCTGACCATACATGAGAAAAAGTCCGCAAATAACCGCAATGGAAAGCCCCTGCCAAAGCGAGTGGATAAACGTCCAGCCAAGGGCATGAATCAGATTTTCCGAAAAAATTTGTGAAATAAACTGCATAGCTAAGAATTTTGAGGAAAGAGGTTATTTATCCTTCTCTTCGTCTTCCATTTTTTGAATTAATGCTTTGATTTCTTCTAGTTCTTTTGCCGAAGCATTGTGGTTACCAAGCGCTTGCATGACTAACTTCATCGCCGACCCTCTAAAAGTAGAGTCTACAAACTTTTTCAAAAGTTGCTTCTGCGCATCCGCTTCACTGACAGCAGCTTCATAAATATGAGTTCTGCTCTCCGTATTTCGGGTGGCCAACCCCTTTTTGTCTGCCATTATTTGCATCAACTTAAGCGTAGTTGTATACCCAACCTCCCGCTTCTCATTCAATTTTTCATTTACAAACCGAACAGTCGACGGGCCATTCTCCCACAACACCTGAAGTATCTCAAGCTCAGCATCTGTAGGTTTACTTGTTTTTTTCTTACTCATACCTGAATTCTTTTTTGAAAGACCTCAATAGTAAAGCCAATAATTAACCAAAAATTCTTTTGTTTGACTATTACTACGAATTGTTTCGTACTACAATTATATACGAAAGTCTTCGTAAATACAACTTATCTACGAACAATTTCGTATTTTTAAATAAATTTTAACGTTTGTTACGATAATCAGTACATACTATTGAAGACGTAAATTCGGGCGGGATCCCCTTTTTTTGCTTCATTAGAGATATAAAGCGTGCCATCCTCATCAAAACAAATACCTTCTGCCTGAGGATGAATTTTTTTCTTTAGCTTATCCATATATAATACTTCACTTTGGGGAGAGAGGACAAGAATGAGGTCTTTTTTAGAGGAAAGGATATATATATTGTCCGTCTTAGGATGGATCGCTATTCCAGAGGGCGCAAAAGGTAGTTCGTCTTCGTCCTCGTCAAAAAAGTCATCGAATTTATCTAGCTGATCTGCCTGCTCGCTTTTCAGGTAGGCTCTTATATTTTCCAGGGTAATTTTTATCACAGGATCTTTTTTTACTTCTCTGGAACTGAGATCGAAACCACAGATCATCCGGTTCTTTTTACGATCATTTCCAAAACCGTCTCCCTTACAAGCCATTAACAGCAGGTTATTTTTGCGATCATACCCCAGACCTTCCACATCATTATCTTTATTCAGGTCAGATTTGTATTTATTTATCGCGGGAAAATCGGCTTCCAAATTTTTTACTTCATATATGGTGGCGGTACTTTTAACTACCCACACTTCATCTGGCCCGGTAACTTCTATTCCTTCATAGTCTCCTTCCTTCCAGAATTTCTTTTCTTTTTCGATATTTCCGGTTTCCTTATTGATGTAGAACAATATTCCCAATTCATCCTGAACGGCCAATAGTTGCTTATAATCATGCGTGAAGGAAAGGCCTGATATTTCTTCTAGTATGTCGGGTAAGGGATACGTTTTGAATGGCTTCGAAAGGTCATACCGAAATTGGAAGGCAGGTTTATTTTCTACTTTATCTACAGGCTGATGTTGAAATCCAAAAGCTTGATTTAAAGAAAAGAGGACTATTAGGCTGAGAGAGGTAATAATGTACTTCATAGATTTAGTTTTAAATTGAATGATGATTAAGAGTACCCGCAACGATATCACCGACTGATCTTTAAAAATTGATGAATTCAGGAAAAGGAAAGCCAGTTTTTCAATTCGTTAAGCCGTTGGTTATAAATATAAGTCGGCGATTGTTCGTAGAGTTGCTGAAAGACTTGCAGGGCCTTATCGAAAGCTTGCTTGTTCTTAGGAGCCAATCTCCAGAGTTCATAGTATACTTCGGCTTTTTCGCTTTGGCTACCGGCATCAAGCAGCAGTTCTTGTAATATTTCTTCTGCAACTCCGTCATTACCCTGTATTCTTTTTATCCTCGCACCGATCAATTTACTCGCAAATATTAACTCCTCGTTCTTTATTTCTAACCCTATCTCCAGCGCCTCGTTCTGGGAAGCTGCTGCTTCTTCCAAATCATTTAACTGCAGAGATGGTATAGCTTTTTCCATGAGGCTGAAACCGAGCACTAATTTATTGTTAATTGAACGGGTTATTTCTATGGCTTTATTGTAGTAACTGATTGATTCCTCGTATTCTCCCATGTAGTTGAAAACATCTCCCAAGGTGTTATTGGCTTTCGCCATACCCTTCTTGTAGCCAAGTTCTTGACATAGGTTCAGGTTTCTCAATAGAAAGTCTTTTGCTTCATCTAGCTTGCCGGTTACGCTGTACAATTCGCCAATCAATCCTAATGCTATGGCGACCCCCTGCTTATCGCCAATCTCTTCACAAATTTGAAGGTCTTGCTGAAAATTATCCATAGCAGTTTCAAAAGCGCCTTTACGCTGGTAGATACTCCCGATGGTACCAATTGCAATGGCCATCATTTGTTTATTTCCAAGCTCTTCGCTAAAAACCAGCCCCTTTTCAAGGGATTTAAGAGCCTCTTCATCGTCCCCTTTTTCGAAAAGGATAATCCCCATATTGGTATACAGGATAGCCATTCCTTGTTTGTTGCCAGACTTTTCACATAATTCAATCTGAGCTTGTTGCCAATTGATCCCTTCAGTGTATAACCCCTGATTCATATATATCAATCCAAGCGTCGAAGCTGTTTGAGTAACGGTTACGGGGTGGCCAAGTTCCGCATTTAATTCGATCCCTTTTATAAAATAAGCCTTTGCATCGTCATACATCCCTTGTCTGAAAAATAGATTCCCAAGGTTGCCGTAGGCTTTGATCTGCCCTATTTCATCTTTTGCTATCTCAAAATAAGTCACCGCTACATTAAGGTGCATTTTTGCTTCTTCATAATCTCCTTGTTGGAGTTGTAGGTATCCCAGTTTGTTATTAGCTCTGGCAATTAGTGCCTTTTCACCGGTTTCTCTCGATAAATTCAAGGCAAGCGTCAGTATCTTTTCACATTCTTCCCAATCTCCTATCAATTCCAGCACACTTCCTTTTTTGATCAGTGTTTTTATCCGCTCTTTTTTATCTTTTTTAGAGACATAAATTAATAATTTATCATAAAAAATAAGCGCCTGCTGATTTTGATAATTGCTACGGGCAAAATCAGCAGCTTTTTCCAGATATTCTATGGTTTTTATTACATTTTCCGCTTGCTCATAGTGAAAGGCAAGGTCTACGTACCGGTCCTCGATTCGCTTTTCATAAAGTCTTTCGATCGCTTCTGCGATCAGCTGATGGAGACTTCGCAGGCGTGTCCGAAGTTGCATGTCATAGACCGCTTCTCTAAGCAGGGAATGTTTGAAAATATACCTCAACTCATTCATCGCACGCCATATTTGCCCTCGTTCTGCCTGTTTGATCTGCTCCTTAAGTACTCGCTGAGCATCACCGTTGGTCTTAACAAATTCGACCTGGTGTTTCATCACTTCAGAAAGCACTGGAATTTCAAACTCTCTGCCTATAACAGCAGCTGCTTTTACCGTTTCTTTAACCAAAGACGAAAGCCGATCTATTCGGGCAGTCAAAACAGCATTGATAGAACTGGAAAGTTTGACGTGTTCGTCCTTGATGCGCCAGCTATCTGTATCCCACCTGAGCAGGTCGCTTTCTTGAAAGTACTCCAAGATCTGTTCTATATAAAATGGGTTTCCATTTGTCGTACGTTGTAAAAAAGCAAAAAAATCATCGTTGATTGGTCCTTCAAGTGTAGTTTCCGCAAAAGCTTGCAAGCCTTCGGCATTTAAAATATTAAGGTCAATTTCAAGCTGAGGGATATTATTCTGCTTTAACCAATTAACCTCGATCAACCTGGGTTTATTTCCATTGTCATCATAGCGAGAAGTAATTAACAACCCTATCGGCCGATCTTTGATTCGTTTAATAAAAGTATTTAAAAAGGTGATGGATTCTTTATCGTACCAATGCCCATCTTCCAATTCAATAATGAGAGGTTGAAATAAAGTTGTAGCCAAGAAAAAATTCGCTATAGCCAAAAAGGTATTATCATATTTTCCCTTAGCATCTAGTTGTTGCCAGAGCGAATTGTCGTAGTAAATACCGCAAAGGGCCGCCAATACCGATTTCGTCCTCAATAATTCATTATAAAATTTTTCGGTATCAGGAGCAGCAACTTTTTTAAGTTCAATGATCAGTTCATAAAACCGATCTTCAAATAGTTGGTGATTTTGAGATAGTGAATTATCAGGAGACTGATTAAAAAAGTTTTTCAAGAAATAGACAAAAGGATTGAATGACTTTTTTAATATTTGGTCAGACTGGCAGGTAAACCAATTGAGGCTATTTTCTTTTTCTAGTTCTTTTTTTAATTCAAAACTAAGGCGGCTTTTCCCTATTCCTGCCTCGCCATAAATAACACCTATTCTGGGCGTTCCTTCAGAAAAAAGAGGCTCAAAGAAGTTTAATAAGCTGTCAAGTTCCTCATCTCTGGCCAGCATTGTTCCTCCAAATTCGGACTGAGGTTCCAACTGGTGACCAACCAACTGGTAGGTGGGGATTTGCCCTTCAATACCTTTGTAACGGATATCGCCTTTGTGTTTGAAGGAAAAATGGCGCTCTTTCTGCATCTCTTCATCTACCAATACCTCTCCCCAATCAGCATTGATCATGAGGCGGGCGGCAAGATTTACCCGATTGCCGACGGCAGCATACTGACAACGATCTTCTCCTCCGACAATTCCCGTGTAGGCTGTTCCTGAAGTAATCCCGGCTCTTATCCTCAGGTCGGTATTTTGAATCTGATCATCTAATTCCTTCTTTATTGCCAATACAAATTCAAGTGCCCGGAAACTATTATTTTCATAAGAAACTGGTGCTCCAAAAAAACTAACCATAATCCCTCCTTTATCGCCGAAGTCGATTTCCTTGAAGTAGCCATTGAAGTTTTTTACCTGATTGAGCAGGGTAGTGGCGAAACGGTCCATTTCGTTGTGGTCAGCAATTCCATCAAACGAAAGAAAGACGGCGATCACGGAGCGAAATTCTCCGATTTGATTAAAATTGATGATCTCGCCTGGTAGGAAGTAATTGACAATGGCCGGCTCTAGCTCTTTTCTTTTGACGGGTTGGCCCGTCTGTATAAATGGAAACTTACTTCTCAGAGAAGTATACTCAAAATATCCGGGCTTCATCTCTTCGATTTCAAGCCCTTCAGCTGCTACAAATTCATAGAAGGCCGGGTCCATTATTATTTGTTGATCCTGAGCATTGGACTGGCAATCCGCACTTGAATCGATCGGCTGGCCATTGAAATAAAACGATTTTAAATCATCGCCAACAATCCCCCATTCAATCTCGCCAAACCCTAATCCCAGCTTTATCCCGATGGGGAAAGTACCAAACCGAGTTTTCTTAAGCCGCTCCTGGGTAAATAAATTTCTCAAGGCAATAGCTGTGGACAGAACATTCTTTGCCTGCCGGGTAGCATCATCCTCTTGTTCTAGCTTAAAAAGGGCAACAAAGGCATCACCTGCAAAATGAGGAATTAACCCTCCCCGCTGACAAACCAGGCGGACCATCGGCCCAAAAATATTGTTTAGACTCAGTGATAAAGATTCCGCGCCCTCATTGCCCTGCTGCATTAACGTTTCGGTCAACGAAGTAAATCCCGATAAATCTACAAACATGGCAAAAGCCCGGAATTCCCCATGAAATTCCTTGTGAATAAGACGTTCCTGAATGAATGTTGGTATTAAATTTCTCACAACCTCAAAACTACGTTAAACAATTTATAGTGAAGGACTTTCTTTCCAGAAAAGTTTATCTTTACCATACTTGACTTGCGCTGCAAAACTTTCACCTCCAAACTACAAATTTATTAAATATTGATTTAAAGTGAATTATATAGTGCTGTTTTGTTAAATTAGTTTCGTACTATTCTATCCTTAATAGCAGTTTGTATAATTTAAAACACTATTCCTATATTTTTTCTGATGTCTGATTTTTCCTTCGTAATTTTAACCTTCCTAGGCCTTACCTGTTAGAGTAATCGAAAAGAAATCAGCTCCGTTTAAATATTAAACCCAAGTATGAGATCGCTTTCATTCTGGTTATTGATCATTATCAGCTTCTTCTCCCATAGTAGGATATCGGCACACACCGATCCCCCTAAAAAGCAATATAATGCGATCAGGTCATCTTCCCCGATAAAAATTGATGGTGTTCTGGACGAACCTATTTGGTCAACCTCACCTATTGCAACTGATTTTATCCAGAATCAGCCAGACCCGGGCGAAGCTCCGGCTGCTAAAACAGAGGTACGGGTAATTTATGATGATGTGTCTCTTTACATCAGCGCCTATCTGCATGATGATGAACCTGATAAAATACTAAAAGAACTTTCTCAACGAGATGACCTGGGCAATACAGACTGGTTTGGCATATACCTCGACCCCTACCGCGATGGTATCAACGGGGTAAGCTTTATCGTAACCCCGCGGAATGTCCAGGTCGATGCTAAGTATTCTGCAGTAGAAGGGCAAGACGATAGCTGGGATGCCGTTTGGGAATCTGCGACCCAAATTGTGAGCGATGGGTGGATCGTTGAACTGCAAATACCCTATTCGGCCATTCGCTTTCCGGAAAAAAATGAGCAACTCTGGCATATCAATTTTGGGCGATCTATTCGCCGCATTCGCCAAACTTCTTACTGGAATGAAGTAAAACCCAATATCGACGGCTTCTTAAATCAGTCGGGACTGATCGGAGGCATCAAGGACATCAAACCGCCGGTGCGCTTGCAGGCCATTCCTTTTGTAACTACCATCATTGAAAACTACTACGATAAAAACAACACCCCAAAATCGAGCTGGGGAAGTAGTTTTGGAGGTGGAATGGATGTTAAATACGGCATAACGGATGCTTTTACGCTAGATATGACCCTTATTCCGGATTTTAGCCAAGCCCAATCTGATAATGAAATCCTCAACCTCTCTCCTTTTGAAGTGCGGTTTGATGAAAACCGGCAGTTCTTTACAGAAGGAGTGGAACTGTTTAACAAGGGGAATTTATTCTATTCCAGAAGGGTAGGAGGGCGTCCATTTTACCGATCCAGGGTTTCCCAACTCCGAAATAAAGGCTATGACGTTATTGATAATCCTCAGAATGCCCAGCTTTTGAATGCTTCCAAAATTTCCGGAAGAACAAGCAGTGGCTTGGGTATTGGTCTGTTTAATGCTACAGAAGGCAAAACAAGAGCTGAGCTAAGAACACCCGAAGGGCAGGACACTTCTGTTTTGGTTAGTCCTTTGACTAATTACAATTTATTTGTCCTTGATCAAAACCTCAAAAATAACTCCTATGTTACACTTGTCAATACTAATGTCATGCGAGGTGGTGCTGCCTATGATGCTAATGTGACGGGTACGTTTTTTAATATACGGGACAAAACAAACACTTATGCTATTGAAGGTAGCGGCGTTTTGACCCAAAAATTCTTCTCGGACTCCGAAAATGGTTATAATGTAGACCTGGGCCATCGATATTATCTCGAACTGGCAAAAATAAGCGGGAATTTCCAATTCTCAGGAGGCTTTGGAGAAGAGAGCTATAATTATGACCCCAACGACCTGGGCTTTTTAACTGCACCAAACGAGCGATTCTTCTACGGCTCTGCCCGGTATATTACATTCAAACCTTTCTGGATATTGAATCGACTGCGCACCAGCCTCAATGTCAATTATACCAGACTACACCGTCCCAATGAATTTTCCAACTTTGCTATAAATTATGAAATCAACTTTCTGACCAAGAAATGGTTTTTTATAGAGTTCTGGACGACCCTTCGACCAGTGCAAACAAGAGATTACTTTGAACCCAGAACCTCTGATTTCAGCCAATTCTATGCTTTTCCAAAAAATTACAGTGTCGGATTTTGGCTATCTACCGATTACCGAAAGGTGTTTGCCATAGATGCAAACGCCAGCTACCGAACCTTTGACGAAATAGGCCGATCCCAGATCAATATCGGTGTTGAGCCGCGCGTTCGGGTTAGCGATCAGTTTAATTTCAGGTTTGAGTTTAGTAATCGCCGCTTATTCAATGATATTGGTTTTGTTAGTAGAGATGAAAATAATATCTTCTTTGGTCGCCGGGATCAAATTATCGTTGAAAATATTTTAAATGCCAATTATACTTTTAACAGTAATATCGCGCTTACCTTTAGAATGCGCCATTACTGGACATTAGTTGAGTATGACCGATATAATAGTCTTGGCGCTAATGGAGAATTATTGAATACTGATTACGCTGGCAACCACAATAGTAAATTTGATGCCTTCAATATTGATATGATCTTCCGCTGGCGCTTTGCTCCGGGTAGTGATATTTTTGTCGTTTGGAAAAACTCTATCCTGGAAGGTCAGTCGCTTGATCCAAGCTTGGAGTACAATAGAAACTATTTTCAGAATGTAGATGACGTATTTGACCTTCCCCAATTGAATAGTTTATCAATAAAAGTGTTATATTTCATCGATTATTTGTATTTCAAAAATAAATCGTAAATGAATACCACTATTACTTTCAAAAAAATTAATATTGCAGCACTTTTCTTCATTTTGTTTTGCAGCACCCTAACTATGATCGCACAAGATAACCTTACCTACCAAACACCTCCTAAACCTATTGCCGATCTGGTAAAGGCTCCAACTACTCCGGGTATCAGTATCAGCCCTGACCGTGAGTGGATGCTGCTGAGAGATCGCCCCGGATACCCGTCTATCGAAGAAGTTGCTCAAAAAGAATTGAGAATTGGCGGGGTGCGGCTCAACCCTAAGACCAATGGCTCAAGTCGTGCTTCTTACGCTTTCAACCTGAGATTGCGAAAATTGAACGGCGACAAGGAGATTACAATTTCGGGAATTAACCCTAAAGCCCATATCCAAAACATCAGTTGGTCTCCGGATGGATCTAGATTTGCTTTTACGGTAACCAAAGAAAATGGATTGGAATTATGGACAGCCGATGTCGCTTCTGCTTCAGCCAAAAAACAAACCGACGCCATCATCAATGATGTCATAGGTGGTACCCCCTACACTTGGTTGTCTGATAATACTACCTTGATCTACAAGTCCATTGTTACCGAGCGGGGCGCTGCTCCGGAAAAGAGCTCGGTCCCTTCTGGTCCGACCATTCAAGCCAATGTCGGCGGCGAAGCGCCGGTACGCACCTACCAGGATCTCTTAAGAAACCAATACGATGAGACATTATTTGAACACTACACCAATTGCCAGTTATATGCGCTAAATGTAAAAACAGACCAAAAATCAGTTTTTGGAAAACCTGGCATCAACAGAGGAATCAGCCCTTCTCCCGATGGAAACTATATAATGGTATATACTATTGAACGTCCTTTTTCTTACATCGTACCCTATAGCCGATTCCCCTATTCGGTAGATATGTATGATAAAAATGGAAAGCTGGTCACCAACATCGCCAAAATCCCGGCTGCTGAAGAAATTCCCAAAGGATTCGGAGCAGTGAGAGAAGGTCCGAGAAGTTTTACCTGGAGAGCAGATAGGCCTTCTACCTTGTATTGGGTGGAAGCGCAGGATGGGGGTGATCCTAAAAAAGAAGCTGAATTCAGAGATAAAATGTTTTACCTGGAAGCGCCATTTAACGGTTCTCCAAAAGAAGGTATCTCCTTTGATCTCCGCTATGGAGGTGTCATCTGGGGCAATGATGATCTGGCCATGGCACGTTCCTGGTGGTGGGCCGATCGCCATGAAAAAACTGTGCAATGGGATCCTTCCAATCCTGGAGCTGAACCTAAGATTATCTTTGACCGCTCCTGGGAAGATGCTTATACTGACCCCGGAGATTTTGAAACCGACCTGAACAAATATGGCCGTTCCGTCCTCCAAATGGATAAAGCGAAAAAACATTTATTCCTTACCGGAAGCGGTGCCTCTCCGGAGGGGAATCGCCCTTTCATCGATAAATACAACATCAAAACACAAGAGACAGAACGACTTTGGAGATCAGAAGCGCCTTACTACGAATACCCTATCTGGATCATGGATACAGAAGAAGGCGTGGTCATTACCCGAAGGGAATCTAAAGAAGATCCGCCGAATTATTTCTTCCGTAATCTAAAATCCGGAAAGATCGATGCGATCACAGATTTTCCAAACCCCTTCGAAGCCCTTAAGGATGTCCAAAAGCAATTCGTGAAATACGAGCGGGAAGATGGCGTAGAGTTGACCGGTACCTTATACACGCCTCCGGGGTATGACAAAGAAAAAGACGGGCCACTACCTGTATTTATGTGGGCATATCCTAGAGAGTTTAAGAGCGCCAAAGCTGCCAGTCAGGTGACAGATTCTCCCTACGAATTTGTAGGGGTATACTGGGGATCTCCTATTTATTGGGTCCTCCACGGTTATGCAGTTTTTGATGATTTCGGCATGCCCATCATTGGCGAAGGAGATGAAGAACCCAATGAAACTTTTGTCTCACAACTTAAGTCAGGTGCTGAAGCTGCTATCAATAAAATTGTAGAAATGGGTGTTGCCGATCGCGATCGTATTGCAGTGGGAGGACATTCTTATGGCGCCTTTATGACCGCCAATCTCCTTGCGCATACGGATCTATTTGCTGCCGGGGTAGCCCGTAGCGGCGCCTACAACCGGACGCTCACCCCTTTCGGTTTCCAATCAGAAGAACGCACTTATTGGGAAGCCCCGGAAATCTACTATAACATGTCTCCCTTCATGCATGCCGATCAGGTAAAATCTCCGTTACTACTTATCCACGGTGAAGCGGATAACAACTCCGGTACCTACCCGATGCAAAGTGAACGCTATTATGCAGCTCTAAAAGGACATGGCGCCACGGTAAGATTGGTCATGCTCCCCCACGAAAGCCACGGCTACCGGGCCGAAGAATCTATTTTACACATGATGTGGGAAATGACAGAATGGATGGATAAGTATGTTAAGAACAAAGGCGAAAGTAAGCCGTAAGATACGTTGTGACGTCGTCAAGTAGTGGCGACGTCACGAAAAGTTTCATTCCCTTTTCTCTCAAGAGTTTCATTCCCTTTTCATTCCCAATTATTTCCCCACCGCCACTTTGCCCGACCACACCATTTTTCCTTTATCATACAACACTAACACATACATCCCCGCTGGTAATTGGCTCACATTTATTTGTATTCGATTCATTGATTTAAGAGGTACATCCGGATTCTCGGTGAATGGGCTTGTCCCCTGAATGTCTGGTTCTCCGGTTGTCTGGTTCTCCGGTTGTCTGGTTCTCCGGTTGTCTGGATAACGAAATAGACCTTACCGGGTTACCAAGCACATCAAACAGGCGGAGTTCGTTGGCTTGACCCACAGGCCACTCTACCTGAAGGTGGTGACTAGCCGGGTTGGGATAGAGCCGGACTTTATCTAGCCTTTTGGGCCGAAACACCTGGGTGTTGTTGACCACCAAGGCTTGCAAAGCAGTATCACATACCGGATAGGGAGTGCCCAGGCGATAATTGGGGAAATTGGGTAATGAAAAAGAACTAAATGCTGCCAATTTAATACTGTGTTGTTCAATATTACATTGAGTCCCAGGAAGGTTTGGATTATTAATGACATGAAGATGTTTCGCAGCATTCGTACTGTTGATATATATCCGGCAATCCGGCGCTAACTGCATAAGAAAAAAATTGACCGGAAAAAAATCATCCTCCAAATACCCATCCCAAGTGGCTACCAACTGTTTGGAAGCTTCAATATCATCTGCCCATAGGTCAAATTGATAAATGTAAATCAGATTGGACAGGTATAAATAACGGTTGTTAGGGGAAATGGCTACGCCACCGATTTACATGGTGTCTGCAGCAATGACTTGTTGAAAATTGCTCAATAAACCAGTCTCACGGTCAAAGTCGAAAATATATAGTCCATCTACCCGATTATAGTTTACATATTATTGCCCATCAGGTGAAAATACCGCCTGACCAGTAGCTTCTCCAAATAAATCTATGGGAAGTCCGATTTCTTGTTCAAATGGTCCTTCAAAACCATTTTCAGTTAAGAGTACCGCGTAATATTTATTTGACATTATTTTTTGCTCTATAATCCACCAATCCTTATTATTGGCATGTTTAACGGCAGTCATAGCTCCGTAAGTTAACGTATCCTTTACTAACGATTCGTTTACTTCCAATATGACCCCTAAAGAATCATTCGACGAAACTTTTAATTTGGTGAAAAGAAGTTCATTAATATAAACAGGAAAGGAGGAAGACCAATCATATTCTAAATATTCATGAAGAAGATAATAGGTGGAATCATCCCCAGGTGCTGGTAGGAAGAGAGTTCCTTGCTGAACGGTGTAGCCATCATCGCCATTTTCTCCGCATTGAGCATCATGGGCCTCTCCGGGATTAATTAAGCTATTATTTATTATTTCATGCTCTCTATTCGCAACAAAACATCCATTGGTGTAGAATAATAGGTTACCTGCGCTATCAGAAATACTGGCGTTCGTCAGTTCAATATCTAATACCCGATTAGCATAATTGATATCTACAGAATTATCATTGAAATTAATATCTGTACCACCAAAAGCAGAATCATTTTGGGAGGGTAGGTCTCCCAAAACCCAAACATAGTCATGTTTGATTTGGGCGTAGCATGTACTGCTCACAAAAAGTAGGAAAAGTAGTAAGGATAAGTATTTCATAAAAAAGTAGGTTTTGTCAGAAACAGTTCCATCCCCTTGTTCCATTTAAATTTCTCGCAAAGGCGCGATATGGTCGCAAAGGACGGTCATAACGTAGTTCAGTAGTGACGTAGTCACGAAAAGTTTCATTCCCTTTTCATTCAAGGTTTCATTTGCTTTTCATTCTTCACTCTTCATTCCCAATTATTTCCCCACCACCACTTTGCCCGACCACACCATTTTTCCTTTATCATACAACACTAACACAT
>CAZHOV010000036.1:0-37521 GCA_964534315.1 uncultured Saprospiraceae bacterium
CGTCGGTTTCAACACCTTGCGGCCCTTTGGATCCCCATGTTAGCAAGATAGCGGGGGAGTGGGGGCATAATTTTTTGGACGACTCGGGGGGGAAATGCTATTGCGGTAAGATCGGTTGTGTAGAAACCATAATTTCCGGAAAAGCTTTAGAGAAATTCTATTTTACTCACAGCGGAAAAGAAAAAAAGCTGAGCAAGATAGTTGTAGATCACCAGGCAGGTACCGATGCACTAGCTACCCATACCATTCAACGGTTGATCCACTTCTTTGGTAAGGGTATCGCTAATGTGATTAATATTCTGGATCCCGATGTGATCGTTATTGGAGGAGGAGTTGGAAATATCGACTTGCTATACACGGAAGGCAAAAAAGCTATTGAGCCTTATATTTTCAATACTTCCGTTGAGGTGCCTATCGTTAAGCCCAAGTTGGGCGATAGCGCGGGTGTTTTTGGAGCGGCGATGTTAGTGAAGTAGAAGATAAACCCGGGTAACCTTTCAATTATCGGACTTCGAAGGTCTCTTCTTCTATTCCTATTCCTTTTAAAAGCAACCTTTTCCAAGTAGGGTGGAGGGAAGATTGCTCCTGGATAATTCCTTTTTCAGTAATTTTAACCCCTCCGAATCCAAAGATGACTGCTTGCAGCATCCCGCCGGCGCCGGTGGCAAAATAGGGGTTGGTACCACCTGCTGTTTCTGCTAAAACACCGAAAGGAGGAACTTCATTGGGTTGGTAGCTTTGCTCAAACAGCTCAGCGGCTTTTTTGGCATCGCCTAATCTGTTGTATAGAATACTCAAAATGGCTGGCCCCATAGCCGGACCCGTTTTGGATATTCGAGACTCATAGTATTCAAGGTCTTTTTTGATCTGTTCCGGATCAGAGACGACAGATAAGGGATAGGCCAGTAAATTGACATCGGCTTGTTTGATCTCTACTCCGGCATAGGTTTTATTTTCTCTGGTGGTACCGTCCGGAAACTGATGGATAATGATATTGTTGGCGACGTGATCCCAATCCGGATCGGGGGATATTTCCAATGCCTGAGCAGCTTCAACAGCATATCGTAATGCGGTAATAGCCATACCGTTGGTGAATGCGTCGTTATCAATATTTTCTTCCCATTCATTGGCACCTACTACGTTTTTGATCTCGTAATTTCCCGGGCCTGTTCGCTCCACTCTGCTGGTCCAGAAGTCGGCTACTTCTTTGAGTACCGGATATCCCCTTGTCCGAAGCCATTCCTTATCTTTAGTTACCTCATAATATTTCCAGAACGCCCAGCCCACACAGCCGGTAATATGGTGTTGAAAAGGGCCGGTAAGGGCCCAAACGGGCGTATCTTCAGCCCCATCAGCGGCAGATTCCCAGGGGTACATGGCTCCTTCATAGCCATGAGCAAAGGCATTTTGTTTGGCTGCTTCCAGGCGTTCAAACCGGTATTCCAGCAATGACCTGGCCATGTCGGGTTGAAGGACGAGTAGGGGAGGGTACATCCATAGCTCGGTGTCCCAGAAGATATGACCGTTATAGCCAAGGCCCGACAATCCCATAGGAGAAAGGCTGTAAGCAGTTCCCTTTCGGGCAAACGAGTAGAGGTGATAAAGTGCAAATCGGACATCTCGCTGGTGGTTGGGATTCCCTTCGATGATCAAATCGCTTTCCCAGAGTGCTTCCCAAGCTTCAGCATGCTTACTGAGCAGTTTTTCAGTACCTTCCAGTTTGGCAAAAATGGTCAGTCGTTCCGCTTCATTGTGCGGATCTTCATAATGTTCGGTAGAACAAGAAGAGGAAATGATGGAAAAAGAATAGGATTGTCCTGCCTTTAGTTTTTTTGTAAACTTCATCAGGTGGCGGTTGTAATCCCGGTCTTCATGGATCAGGCGTGGCTCCGATCCGTGGGATTCCTGAAAAATGATGCTGTTGGAGGTGGCGACCAGGTGCCTGCCTGAAGGGCTTTCGGCTATAGAAGTCATCAAAGGGATAGTTACATGGGGCCTGTCAATTTCGCTATAGTAATTGCGGACCTCATTTAGATGATCCGGGGCATTAATCTCATTGATAGCAGTGATGGTCAGGTCTTTAAAGGGCCTAATCGTTACCGTTATCAGGGCGGTATAAGGCAGATGCCTGAGCGCCATGATATCTTGTCGGACAGCAGCTTTTCCCTGTACATCAAATGTTGTGGAAAGACTGGCTTGCTTCATATCCAATACTTGCCGGTAATTGGTAATGGTTTGACGATTTACAAATACCCCATCTACAATGAGATCTATATCTAAAGGGTTAAAGGATTTTAAAATATTGGATACCCGACCTCGCTGGTAATAATCATAAACTCCGTTTAATACCACGTCTTGGACCTTAAGCGGATCGGGAGAGGAGACCACACCGATCATTCCATTTGCTACCGTAACGCCGTAGTAGTTTTCCGGATCAGGGTTTTCGGCGATTACATGCCAGGGGGAACCTTTTAAGTCTTGACATTTTCCGGTTTGGATGACTCCGATCATGCAAAGTAAAGACAGCATTAATGAGTTTTTCATGAGAATATGGTTTATTTCAAATAATCCTTTTGTCCCCAACATCTTCCGATATCCAGATATACTGCACCAGACCTCGCAAAATTTTTCTATTTACCTAAAGGAAGGATGTGTTATCCAAATCAAAAAAAATAGAGCAATTATTGGTTTTAAAAACGAATATAATTATTTTAACAATTATTATAATTTACAAGCCTAGAGGAAATGCTTCTCATATTATAGCCTTTCCCGAAACTAAAAAATTATGAAGGAATATATCATTGCGCTCGACCAGGGAACAACCAGTTCCAGAGCGATGCTATTTGACCCTGACGGAAAGATACAAGGAATTGCTCAGCAGGAATTCACCCAGATTTTTCCCAAAAAGGGATGGGTCGAACATGATCCGGCAGAGATCTGGAAAACCCAATTAGATACCCTAAACAAGGTATGTAAGGATAATAAGGTTAGTTTTAAACAAATACGGGCCATTGGCATTACTAATCAAAGAGAGACAGCAGTGTTGTGGGATAAGCAGACCGGCCAACCGGTTTATAATGCCATTGTTTGGCAAGATCAGCGCACAATAGATTACTGCGAACGGTTTAAGGAAGAAGGGCTTGAAAAGGAGGTCAGGCAAAAAACGGGACTGTTGATCGATACCTACTTCTCGGCAACAAAGGTAAAATGGATCCTGGAACAGGTACCTGAAGCAAAAAAACTTCTGGATCAGGGCCGATTGGCTTTCGGTACGATTGATTCGTGGTTGATCTGGAATTTGACGGGCGGAAAGGTACACGCTACTGATCTGACCAACGCTTCGAGAACGATGCTTTTCAATATCAACACTTTAAAGTGGGACACGGAATTGCTTGAAGCATTAGGAATCCCGGACACGATTTTACCGGCAGTTTATCCTTCTGCTAGTGAATTCGGTCATTTTGAGATAGAGGGGCATCGCATTCCGATTGCAGGGGTTGCAGGAGATCAGCAGGCAGCTTTATTTGGCCAAGCCTGTTTTGAGAAAGGGATGGCTAAAAATACTTATGGTACCGGTTGTTTCCTGCTGATGAATATCGGGCAGACCGTTCAACGATCAGAATCCGGGCTGCTGACTACCATTGCCTGGGGGCTGGACGGAGCGGTGGAATATGCCCTGGAGGGAAGCGTTTTTATTGCAGGAGCGGCTATTCAATGGTTGAGAGACAGTCTTAAGATCATTGATGAGGCAAAAGACTCTGAATACTACGCCCGAAAAGTCAGTGATACCAGCGAAGTTGTAGTCGTACCGGCTTTTGCAGGACTAGGAGCCCCTTATTGGGATATGTATGCCAAAGGCGCTATTTTTGGTTTAACCCGGGATACGCAAAAAGAGCATATTATAAAAGCAACCATCGAATCTATGGCTTTTCAATCGAGAGATATACTACAGGCTATGGAAAAAGATTCGGGTATACAACTCAAATGCCTGAATGTTGACGGTGGGGCGACGGCCAATAATTACCTGATGCAGTTTCAGGCCGACATTCTGAATGTTCCGGTAGAACGCCCGCTTTCAATAGAGTCTACTGCCCGGGGAGCGGCTTACCTGGCAGGTATGCAGGTTGGTAGTTGGAGCAAGGCTGATATCCGGTCGTTTCGAGAAGAAGCAACGGTATTTAATCCCCAAATGGAAAATTCCGTTCGGGATCAATTATACAGTCAATGGTTAAAAGCCATTGAACGTACAAAAGGCTGGAGCGCCTGATTTATTAAGATAAACTAAAGATACATATGCATTCATTTTCATCTCTCGATCGTTCAACTCATCTTAAAACCATCACAGATACCAAATTTGACCTGATCGTTATCGGAGGAGGTATTACCGGTTGTGGTATCGCGCTGGACGCAGCTTCGCGCGGACTGAAAACGCTTTTGGTAGAAAAAGAAGATTTTGCTTCCGGAACAAGCAGTCGGTCAACCAAATTGATCCATGGAGGATTGCGGTATCTGAAGCAATTCGAAATTGCCTTAGTGCGAGAAGTAGGGATGGAAAGAGCCAAGGTGCATAAAATAGCGCCCCATCTCGTCAAATCGGAAAAGATGCTGCTTCCTATTATCAAAAACGGGACGTTTGGCAAGATGCTTACCTCTGTGGGATTAATGGTCTATGATATTTTGGCAGGGGTAGAACGTGCTGATCAGCGTAAGATGCTAAATAAAGCAGCTACCCTTGAAAAGGAACCTCTTTTACCGGAAGAAAGAGTAGAAGGAGGAGGGTTGTACGCCGAATATCGTACGGACGATGCCCGCCTGACAATTGAAATTGCCAAAACAGCGGCCCAGCATGGCGCTTATTTACTGAATTACTGTAAGGCCGATGATTTTATCTATGAAAATGAGCAGGTGCATGGATTGGTTTGTCGGGATTTACGGACCGATGAATTATTCAATGTTTATTCCAAATACATCGTTAGTGCTGCCGGGCCATGGGTCGATGAGTTGAGAAAGAAGAACAATTCTCTCAATCAAAAACATCTCTTTCTATCTAAAGGGGTTCATATTGTTGTGGACCACGACCGGTTTCCGGTGCAACAAGCTGTCTATTTTGACGTCTCCGACGGGCGAATGATCTTCGCTATTCCCAGGGGGAAGACAACTTATATAGGAACCACAGATACGGAATATAAAGGAGATAAAAACCATATCATGACGGACGAAGAAGATGCCCGCTATCTACTGAATGCCGTTAATCACATGTTTCCTGATTTAAAACTAGAAATGAAAGACATTCGTTCTTCCTGGGCAGGAGTGCGTCCGCTGATCCATGAGGAAGGTAAAAGCGCCTCCGAGATCTCCCGGAAAGATGAGATTTTTGAATCGGAGACGGGACTGATCTCCATTGCCGGAGGAAAACTCACCGGCTATCGTAAAATGGCCCAAAAAGTGGTGGATCTGGTCGCCCGGAAATACGAACGAGATCATCATCAGTTTTTCCCCAAATGTAGTACCGATAAGATCATCTTAACAGGGGGGACCTTCGAAGATGCTGCTGACGTAGACTACTACACCCGGCAGATCAATACCAAGTTGGCGGCATTGGATCTGGAGCCTCAATGGGCCACCTACTTGGTAGAAAATTATGGGAAGCAAACAGATATCATTCTCAACAAAATGCATACCTTCTCCAATGATCATTCAGATATAAATCTGACCCGTGCAGAAGTGTGGTTTACCGTTCATCATGAAATGGTCTTTACGCCTCTTGACTTTTTCTCCCGCCGATCGGGACGACTATATTTCCGTATAGATACGATTCCGGAAGTGTTGGATATCGTAATAGAGGATATGGCCAACTACTTAAACTGGGACGAAGCCACTAAAGAAAAGGAGCGCCAGTCGGTCGTGGAGGCTGTTCATGAAGCTTCTTTGCAAAATATCGAGAAAGTGACGACTAATTAATAACCTTAGGCTTCACGTCCCCTTTTTCAAATAAAAGCAGCGAGTCGTCATTTCGGGCGTAGAGAAAATGAAGTTTTCCACCTACTATTATCGGCTTGATTTTACGGGTCTGGCCTGTGATCCCTATTTCATGGACCTGCTCATTGGTCCAGTTGGTATGTCCTTCGGTAATAAGTACAGAGCCATAGTCGGCATCGTACCGGCCTAATTGGATATTATTTTCATAAAGGTTGGTACCAAATAAAACGTCCTGATGTCCATCTTCATCGAGATCAGCTAAATGTCCTGCTTTTAGTGGTGATCGTTGTAGAGCTGAAGGCAGGTCGTGACGAATAAAGTCGATTTTGCCGTCTTTTTGTATTTGCTCAAACCAGGAATTTTCGAACACAAAGGCCCTTAATTTTTCGGCTTCCCGGAATTTTTCTGGAGAAAACGCCAGGTCTTCGGGAGTAGCTTTGGCAAATTCTTTGGCATAGAGATATTTTTTCTTCAATCCGGGCATCTGCTTAGTCAGTTCCATATAGTCCATAAAGGGGATCTCCTTACCATCAAGGTAATAGGTGACAATTTGGTCGAGCTTACCGTTTCCGTCAAAATCGTTGACATACATGCTGACCGGCTCATCAAGGGTAGGTTGAAATTTAGAGTTTTTTCCGAGATTGCCGGCGATAAAATCCATGTCGCCATCTCCATCATAGTCGTGAGGGAGTATAAAATTCCACCACCCATTCGTATTGGGGAGTTCCAGGCGTTCCATTTTGTTGCCCTTGAGCAGAAATATCTGGATAGGCGCCCATTCAACAGCCAGAATCAAATCCTTTTGACCGTCACCGTTGAGGTCTGACCAGGTTCCGTTTTTCACAAGTCCGATTTCGGAGAGTGCTTCATGATAGTTTGCGGTAACCTTTTGAAACGAGCCATCGCCTTTATTTTGAAGCAGGTAGGAATTAGGGGCAATGCCATAATTCCATGGGACTGCTCTGCCGCCAAGGAACAGGTCGACCAGACCATCCTGGTTAAAGTCATAGGGCAGGATGCAGCTGGCGGTCAGAAAGATACTATCCAAGGCATTGTATTTTCTCGAAAACCTACCGGAGCCGTCATTAAGATAGACTCTTGATTGCAGGTAGGGTTCCCTTCCCTGATATTCATTACCACCGCTGGCAATCAGCAGATCCTGATCACCATCGAGATCTACATCTTCAAAGACTGCATCTACCTCCTCGTAGGTACTATCTTGTTCAAAGGCAGGAACCTGTTGGCGTTTAAAGACTCCGTCCTTTTGTTGGACAAACAGGGCGCTTTGGCGGCGCTTGGAAGACCCAACGAAAAAGTCATCCAACCCGTCGTTATTGATATCGCCTACTGCCAAGGCAGGGCCCTCTCTCGAGACCATATGCGGAAGGAGGAATTCGCGGTTGAATTCAACAAAAGGGTTTTCTTCGTGGACGAAATCAATACCCCTTTCTTTAGTCCGGTCGATCAACTCAAAGGGTGGTTGATCAGGTTGAAAAAAGGATGCATAAGGGAATTGAGGTAAATCAGGACGCCATTTGGCGCTAATCGATTGGTTGAAGTTGGCGGAATTAATCGGTTGATAGCTATTATCAGGCCATATCAGAAATATAGAATCAATCCCAGACGGGTCGCCCAGGCCGACATGGAGTTCATGATGAATACTCGATTGATATCCTCGCACCGGAAAGTTTTCATAGATAATTTTTTCTTTTCCTTTTAGTACGAGGAGTTTACTTCCTACAGCATTTCGGTTTTCCGGGCTTCCGGTAAGTTTGATGTTAAGAAAAGCGTTCTTTTCCCCTCCACTATTATTTTGGTATAAGAAGGGGTAGGCGTCAATATTATTGACGACCAAATCCAGATCTCCGTCGTTATCAAAATCGGCGAGCGCGCTTCCGTTTGAATAGCTTGGCAGATGATTACTGATGTGTTGTTCCAGTTTTTGGAAAGAAAGTGCGCCTTTGTTATGAAAAAATTTATTGGGAATTTTTATTTCCGGAATGCGTTTGGCCACTTCCAGGTCTTTTTCGGCAATAGTATTGGTTTTAAACTTCCATTGTACATCACTTGAAGAGATGTAATTGATGTAGTCGATATCGTTCATTCGTTTGGGAATACCATTGGAGATGAACAGGTCCTTCAAACCGTCATTGTCGAAATCAAAAAACAAAGGTGCCCATGACCAGTCGGTAGCATATACGCCTGCAAATAGCCCAATTTCGCTGAAGGTGCCGTCCCGATTGTTAAATTGCAGGTTATTTCGCGCATATTGGTGATTGTATCCATAGCCCAGTTTAAAGTTGAAAATGCCGTAGTTGTCTTCTCCAAGGGAGCTTTTCAAAATTTCCGGATCATAAGGGTGCATATCGAGGGAGATAATCTCACTATGACCGTCATTGTTGATATCAGCTATGTCGACCCCCATAGTGAAACGGCTGGTATGCTGTGTACGCTCTACCAATTCATCTTTAAAGGTACCGTCTTTTTGATTGATGTAGAGGTAGTCATTTTCATGAAAATCATTACCTATATAGATGTCGGGCCAGCCATCCAGATTGATGTCGCTGACAACAATTCCCAATCCATACCCGACAGCGCTACTATAGATGCCGGATGTTTTTGTCACGTCAACAAAGGTATCCTGATCATTTCTCAGAAGCCGGTCTCCAGAGAGCGGGTGGTATTGATCGACGAATTTTCTCCGCTCCCCGAAGGTGCCATTTTGGTGAACCGAATGGTTGAGTTGAAAAAGGTCTAGATCTCCATCCAGATCGTAATCCAAAAAAGCGGCCTGTGTACCAAAACCGATGAGATCGAGTCCGTATGTGTCAGCCATATCCTTAAATACAGGTACTCCGTCAGCGTTGATTTTCTGGCAGACCAGCAATTGGTTATGATTTTGCTTGTCGAGGTAATTGCCCAGTTGTGAGATGTATATATCCTGCAACCCGTCATTATTGATATCTACTACTGAAGAACCGTTTGACCAACCTCCGTTTCCTGCCGCATTTGCCGCTTCTGTAACCTCTTCGAATTTAAGGTTCCCTTTGTTCAGGAATAGTTTGTTGGGGCCGAGGTTGGCGGTAAGGTAAACATCTTGTAAACCATCATTATTAAAATCAGCAACCGATACCCCACCTCCGTTAAAGAAGTACATATAATTAAAAACATTAAACTCCGCGGTTGGGGTCAGGGTGTTGGAAAAGAGCAAACCCGTTTCTTCACCTGTAAGCAGGGTGAAAGCAGGTTGATTTTGTTGTTTGGGCTGACAACTCCATAGCATGCAGCACCCCATTCCGATCCATAATAAGCTTTTCCTAAGGAAATAACTATTCATATATATTGGATTGTTCTGTCAGTTTAAATAATCTGGGTTGTTGATCATTAAGAGTAAAAATAACGTGTTTTTGTTGGTTAATGGTAATGGGTTGAATTGCTTTTACTTGTCCTTTAACCAAAAATTGGCTTTCGTGGTTGGGGACCCATTCAAAATTTCCATTTCCGGTATTGACCAGCAGGTGTCCGAAACTGGCGTCCAGCCTGGAGTATTGAGGCAGGAACCCATATTCATTGCCTCCCATGATCAGGTCTGGAAGTTGGTCTTGATTAATATCCTGACAAGAGATATCGCATATACAGGAGAACTGCACTTCTGCCGGGAGCGGGATCAGGGTGAACTGGCCGTTTCCACCATTTAGCGCTACGACAGATTTAAAATAAGTGGCTGACTTTACAGTAGCCTTTTTCAAAACAGTCTCATCGAACAGGTCCTGAATGGATTTGGTGGCGAATTCTACATTTTTAAGATTTTGTTTTTTCAATTTGGGAAGTTGCCGGGTGAGCTCATCTCTAAGCTGTACGGTCATATCTTTTCCTTGTATGCTTCTGGTCATGATCTTTTCGGTGGAGCCGTTCTCGTCAAAATCAGACAGCCACAGTTTGGCGGGATGTTCGGCATCGGCTTTGACATAAAAATTTTCTCCCCGGTTTCCCATGACAAGGTCCAGGTCTCCGTCTTTATCCAGGTCTGCCACTTCAACTGTATTCCACCATCCCGGATAGTCCGACAAATTGGAGGAAACCGGTTCGAACCGGCCATTTTTGAAAGAAAATAATTGGGGAGCCATCCATTCACCTATTAGTAGGAGTTCTGCTGCTCCGTCCTGAGTAAGGTCGGCATAAACCGCACTGGTGATCAAGCCTGATCGTTGCATCGCTTTGCCTATAGTGGGGCTAACATCTTTAAATTGTCCGGAGCCATTGTTTTCGAAGAGAAAAGAAGGTGGAGTTACGCCGTAATTGCGGGGTATGCTCCGGCTGCCAACAAAAAGATCCAGGTCGCCATCCTGATCATAATCCAGCGGAACACCAACGGAGGTATTATAGCCGTTGTTGGGCAAAGCAGAGGGTAGGAGTGTAAATTTTCCCGAACCGTCGTTAAAATACAACCGGTCCTGCACCATCCTGGTCAGCGGAGCGTGTTGGTTACCGCCAGAGCCCAAAAAAAGATCCAAATCGCCGTCTCCGTCGGCATCGAATAGGGTGGCGGCCGTATCTTCAAAATCTTGCTCTCGCTCTAGCCCGGTATCCTCAAGAAGGTCGAAGCCTGAAGAACGTTGGATGTAAACGGTGGCAGGGCTGCCGGCTCCATTACCAAATATGATGTCTTCCAATTGATCTCCATTAATATCGCCAACGGCTACCGGAGGCCCTTCTCTGGACAGCAGACGGAAAGTCAGTCCTTCCGCATAAAAATCGGAGTAGGCATTTTCTTGGTGTTGCTTCCATTCCGTAGGAATCTCCCGAAGGAGTGCCTGAGTCGTGGTTTTAATGGTTTGTTGTTTTTGGGGTAGGGCTTCCGTTTCGTAGTTGATGGTGAGTGTCTGGTCAGCGGAAATATTGGTTAAGAGCGTTGTCTTCTGATCAGGCCAGATCACGCTGATCGAATCGACCAGGATATCTCTGCCCAAGCCGAAAATAACCGGATAGCCAACTGAAGATTGAAACCCTCTGGAGGGGACCAAATAGTTGGTTTGGATCGACTTATTGTGGTAAGCCATCACTTTGGCGCCCACTGCTAGTGTATTTTGAGGACTTCCTTTTAGCAGGATGGTAATAGCATGATGGTCAAGGCGTTCATTTGCTTTATTTTCGAAAAAGAATGCTTGTTGGTTGACGTTACTGACGATGAGGTCCTGGTCACCGTCATTGTCGAGATCGGCGTAGGCGGCGCCGTTGGAGAAGGATGGAATGTCAAGTCCCCATTTTTCAGATACTTCTTCAAAGGTGAGGTCTTGTTGGTTGCGAAACATTTTGTTGATGATGGGGTTGGAAGGCATTTTGTTAATGATACTGTCCATTTCTTCCTTTTTACCGGTGAGGACCATTTCCTGGATCACCTCATTGGCAAAAAAGTCGATAAAATCCTGGTTGGTAACATCCTGAAAAATGCCGTTACAAACATAGATGTCGCGGTAGCCGTCCTGGTCGGCGTCAAACATAAGGGCGCCCCAACTCCAGTCGGAAGCGGCGACGCCGCTGTAGTAAGCGATCTCGCTAAAGGTAGCATTCTGATTATTGTACTGGAGGGTATTTTGCATGTATTGGTGGTAAAAATCCTGCTTTTGTTTGAGATCATAGATATTATAGCTTTCAAATAGGGTAGTTGTCTTTAGCCTGTATTCGTCATCGGGTAGCATCTCGGTGACAAATATTTCGGGATAGCCGTCGTTATTAATGTCGGCCATGTCGGCTCCCATAGAAGAGAGGCTGATATGTTCCATCCATTCTTTGATTTCTTCCGAAAAGGTGCCATCTCCCTGATTGACATAGAGGTAGTCGCGTTCGAAAAAGTCGTTGGAGATATAGAGATCGGGCAGGTGGTCTCCGTTGACATCCCCGACCGTTACGCCTAATCCGAATCCGATGAGACTGCTGTATATGCCAGCTTTTTCAGTAGCATCGATAAATTGGCCGTTTTCGTTTTTCAACAGTTTATCGCCTCCTCCTTTCAAAAAGTCTTTAACAGGCCAGTCTTCGGCCATTAGTTCTCTTTTATTGCTGTAATTCAGGGTGTTGACAGGAATAAAGCTATTATTTAGGATGTAGGCATCCAGGTCGCCGTCCTGATCATAGTCAAAAAAGGCGGCATGGGTGGTATAGCCATTCTGGTCAAGTAGGTAGTCAGCCGCTTGTTCTTTAAAGGTGCCATCTCCCTGATTGATGTAGAGTTCGTTTTGCTGATTATCACCTTCCAGGTAGCCTGCATTGCAAACATAGATATCGAGGAGCTGGTCGTTATTGATATCGACCATAACGACGCCGGTGCTCCACTTTTGGGCACTTTGTACGCCAGCTTGTTCGGTGATATCTTCAAAGGTGAGGTTTCCCTTATTCAGGTAGAGTTTATTGCTGCCCATATTGTTAGAAAAGTAGATATCCTGGAGACCGTCATTATTGATGTCGCCGATGGCCACTCCTCCGCCATTATAGAAGTTTCGGTAGTTGAAGATATTAAAATCCGGGGTATTTTTTACGGTATTAACGAAATCGATGCCGGTATCAGAGGGAGAGCGTTGCTGAAAGAGACCAGATTCCCTTTTGGATTGACATCCTATCAGGAAAATAGTTATCAAAAAGAGGAGTTGGGATTTAGCGGATGCATTCATATGGCCTTAGATCATATATTAATTTTATAAAGAGGAAGCTGTCGAAAGATTTGCTCTCGACAGCTTCGGAAAATTAGTATAAGTATTTTAAAATCAGCAGCTAATCACTGATTTTTTAAATTCGAAATTAGTAACCCTGATTTTGGGTCAGGTTTGGATTTACGGCTAGTGCTGCAGTTGGAATAGGGTATACCAACTTGGTAGCATCCGTAGCAGGCTTCTCGGTATAAGCTTCGAGGAATTTACCAAAGCGGATTAGATCTGTACGGCGGTGACCTTCCCACCAGAGTTCTCTACCGCGTTCGTCGATGATAGCATCAAGATTAACACTACCTAACATGCTTGCACCTCTTAGATCGCGTAGGTCATTTACAATTTGATCTGCTCCTCCCATTCCTGATCTCAATAGGGCTTCTGCTTTCATAAGTAGTACGTCGGCATATCGAAGCAATACATAATCATTTTCAGCAAATTCATTACCTGCAGGATCGATATCCGGAATGTACTTAACAGCTCGGATACCGGAAAGCTCCAGATCATTTCCTGTTTCAAACAGGCTAACTTCAGGGGTGAAGGCCAGCGGATTACCATTTCTGTCTTCCAGCGGAGTAACGCCATCGACATCAAATTGCTGGCCAATCAAGAAACCAGGATCGAAGCTGATACTATCTGCACTGGCTAATCCCAGGGAATCGATGGAGAAGGATAACCGGGTGTCATCGTCTTCAAATTTATCATAAAATTCGGAGATGGTGGTGAAACCATTCCAACCTCCGGGCTTTTGATTATAGTGAATAGTGCACAACCAGCGGGCTCTGACATTTCCGGAGCTAATATCGGCTCTTACGTTTTGAGAAGCGAAAATGATCTCATTCGATACTCCATCGTTTGAAGGAATGAAATTAGTGAAGTATCGATCTGCGAGAGAGTAGCCGCTGATAGCATCTGCGTATTCGATCACTTTTTCCATATCGGCATTATCAAAAGAGGGATTGGCCCGGTTGCCGTAGACTCCCTTTTGCAGATAGGCTTTGCAGAGCATGGCGCGGGCAGCATCTTTAGTAGCTACGCCCGGTGCGCCTGCATCCGGAAGGTTGGGCAGTGCAGCCTCTAATTCTGAGATGATAAATTCAATAGCTTCCACTTCATTCAATACCGTTGGAGCATTGAGAAGGCTCTCTCCCGGTTCTCTGACAGGAAGTTGTCCCCAAAGATCGTTCACATAGAAAGAATAAAACGCTCTCAGAAAACGTGCTTCCGCTTCTTGCTGGGGAGCAGGCGAAAAGTTTAGAACATTGGTTGCATTAAAAACACCTTCAAGTAGTTCAGCATAGGTGTCCGTAATGTAGGCGTGATCAGCATCCCAGGTATGGTCATGAAGTACTCTCCATACCCCGTTGTCATCCCAGTCAGTACCGCGAGTAGGGCCGATGGTTTCGTCCGTAGAATGTTGCATAAGGGCCCAAACCCGGTTTTCAGCCTGAAACGTATTTAGATTTTGATAGGCAGTAGCAAGGAGACTGGCTACATCTTGTATCTCATTAGCCTGATCTCTATTCAAATCACTACCTAGATCTTCTTCTAGATTGGTGCAACCAAAAAGCAGCAATCCAAAGGAAAAGATGAGTAATTTCTTATAATTCATATTAAATAATATTTTTTTACTATAACTATATTTTAAAATGATAGTTGAAGAAAACGTATAATATTCTTCAAAGTGTAAACAATTGACATAATTCTGCGGTATCATCCGGCAGAAGGTTGCCTTTCATTTAGAACGACGCGCTTACTCCAAATAAAACAGTTCTTGCTGTTGGAAAAGGCGTATATTCAATACCAAAAGAAGGTACATCATTTACATCTTTATTGGTATTTACCTCAGGGTCGAAGCCGCTATAACCAGTGATCAATAACAGGTTGGTTCCGGTTACGTAAACTCTAAGGTTTTGTAGCCAATCTGCATTGATATTGTTGAAGGTATATCCAATAGTGGCGTTGGTTAATCTTAGAAAATCTGCATCTTCCATATATCTGGTGGAAGCAGCGTTTGCATTGGAAATAGCTTCGCCGTTATCTAGAAGATCTTCTGTGATATTTCTGCCACTAGTTAAACCACCTTTTGCAAAAACGGCGTTTGCTGTGTTGTTATAAACCTGATGACCGAAAGCGCCATTAAAAGCAAAACTAACATCGAAGTCACTTACATTAAGGTTGGCGTTAAATCCAAGTAAAACATCGGGATTGGGATTGCCGACGAACATCAATTCACCGTTATTGGCAAATTGCGATAAGCCTTGTTCATTAAATCCTTCAAACTCTCTAAGGAAGAAAACATAAAGCGGTTGACCGTTGGCAAGTCGCTGGGCGTTAACACCGGTCAAACCCTGGCCGTTAATTTCTCCTGTTAATATTGGAGGACCGTCATAATCTTGTAATTCATTACTTAGATAGGTTGTATTAAAACCGACAGAAAGAGTGGTATTTTCATTTTGGATTAAGAAAGCATTTAATGCCAATTCCACACCCTGGTTAATTACCCTTCCATCGCTATTAAACCAAAACTTTGAATTTGGAGCAGGTTGGATAGGATCAGATTGGATAATCAGATTTCTGGTTTCTCTTCTAAAGAAATCAACGGTACCTGTCAGGCGGTAGTCAAGGAATCCGAAATCGACACCCAAGTTGTATTGATCTGTAGTCTCCCATCTCAAATCCGGATTTGGGTTATTTTCGAGGCGGAAGTTTCCGTTTTCTGGATCATACCCCCAGCGTTCCTGAGCAGAGCCGGCAGGGAATTCCTGATTTCCGGTAACACCAAACCCTAAACGCAACTTAAGTACATCAAAGGCCTCCGGTACAAAAGCTTCTTCATGTAGCGACCAGGCAAATGCAAATGACGGGAATATACCATATTGGTTATTTTCACCAAACTTACTCGACCCGTCGGCACGTACCGTACCCGTAAATATGTATTTATCAGAGAGGTTTAAGATTGCTCTCCCGAAGAACGATTGAATTTCGATTGTAGGGTCTTCATAGGAATCGATGATCTGTGTTTGCGCGCCCTGAACGATCGTCGTCAAGTCATCCGCATCGATAGCGAAATCCTGGGCTTCCATATTATTTCCACGGCGTTGTATCTTAATGTATTCGTATCCTGCTAGTGCATTTAAACTCAAGCCTGAAGAAATTTGTTTACGGTAGTTTAGTGTGTGGGTGATTTGTTCGTTTGAGAGTACGTTGCTATTGATGACAGCTTGTCCTCTATCTCTGATATCATTTACATTCAAAAGAGGAGAGACGCTGATTCTTCGCACAGCTTCTGCCCGGTTGACGCTATAGTTGGCCCGGTAATCAAGACCATCTACAATAGTAAATGTAGCACCCAGGCTACCGATTATCCGTGAAATTGCGGTATTATCGTCATAATACTCCTGGAAGGCCAGTGGATTTCTAACGTCTGGTCCTGGTTGTACAAAATTACCCCTTTCGTCAATAAGCGGCTGAGTTGGATTCCACTGGAGGGCTTGACCGATGAGGCTGCCTTCGAATCCTGCATCATCAGAGATCGGAGCAGTTTGTTCGTCAACGTATGACCCATTTAGGAGTACATCCAGTTTTAGGCGATTATCTTTAAAAAAGTTATAACTACCATTTAAAACCCCGGTATACTTTTTAAGCCCGCTATTTCGAATGATCCCCTCCTGGTCTAGTAAGCTAGCAGAAACACGGTAATTCCCCTTGTCGTTTCCGCCGCCGATTCCCAGGTTATAATTCTGAGTAATAGCAGTTTGGAGGATCTCATCAAATGCATCGACATTTCCTCCGAAGTCGTTATCGCGGTTGCCGACTTCTGCATCCAGAGCAGAACGGTACTGATCAGCATCGAGTACCTCTAGTCTCTTTAAAATTGAACTTGCACCTACAGAAGCAGAGAAATCAAGCGTTGGGGCTCCAGATCTTCCCTTTTTGGTGGTGATCAAGATCACTCCGTTAGCTCCCCGTGAGCCGAAGATTGCCGTAGCTGATGCATCCTTGAGCACTTCGACTGAGGCAATATCGTTGGGGTTGATAAAGCTTAACGGGTTAGAAGAAGGAGAATCTCCGATACTGGCAACTCCTGATGCGCTTGGATTGGCACCCCGCCCGTCAAGGATTACCCCGTCCACTACAATTAATGGTTGGTTGTTCGTTCTAACTGAGGAAGAACCACGGATTCGAATCGTAGCGGCAGCCCCGGGAGCACCACTGTTGCCGACGATCTGTACCCCGGAAACTTTACCTTGGATGAGTTGCTCGGGAGTGGTATTGAAACCTTTGTTAAAGTCTTCTTCTCCAACTTGGGAGATGGCCCCGGTCACGTCCTTTTTCTGGACAGATCCGTAACCGACAACGACCACTTCCTCTAGTTCGGTACCTGAAGAAAGGCGGATTTCGTAATTGTCTTGAGCACCAACATCAACCGTCTTTGTGGAATATCCCGTGTAGGAAACTTCCAATTGATCACTTCCTTCAGGAAGTAAAAGCTTGAAACCACCGTTTAGATCGGTGATCACACCTGTTGTCGTTCCTTTGACCAGAATACTGGCACCGATGAGCGGTTCCCCGTTTTCATCGTCTACTACAGATCCTGAAATCGTTCGTTGTGCAAACAGCAATCCCGTACATAATAGCAATGCGAACAGCACGGTAACCTGTTTCGTAACCAATGAGTAGAATTTTAATTTCATAAGCAGTTTGTCGTTTAGTTAATATTATAAAACCTTCGTTAAGAGGTGTTTATCCTTTTTGTGGCTTGTAGTTGCTAAATACACGGGTCTTCCCGCGGGGGCTGATATATCCGCTTATCAATTAAGGGTAAGTTCTAGTCTTTACTGGTATAAAAGTAAATTATTAATAAAAATAATGTTAACTATTTGTATACAAATGTAAAAACAAATAATAAAAATCAAATTACTTTTTTTCAAATTTAGGGAATAATCTTTTACTTTTTAAGTTTTTTTACAATATTTATGCATAAATAGCAACTGAAACACTTCATTATTTGGTGTCTAAAGCTGCTGACTGAAGCGGTATTGTTAACATGCAGTTTACATTCCTTGGTTGAGGAAACAATATTCAACAACATAAAAATCGAACACGTGGAATCCTTCTCTTTGCACCCAATTGATATTGGAATAATGGTAGTCTATGCGATTGTCATCATCGCTTACGGGCTTTATCACGGAAAACAAAAGAACTCAGAAGAGTATTTCCTGGCGGGCCGAAATATGTTATGGCCAATTGTAGGTATTTCCCTTTTCGCAGCGAATATTTCAAGTTCTACGTTGGTTGGTCTGGCCGGCGATGCTTACAAGACGAATACGCATGTTTATAATTACGAATGGCTGGCAGCTGTTATTTTGGTCTTTTTTGCCATCTTCTTTCTTCCTTTCTACCTTAGATCAAAGGTCTATACCATGCCGGAGTTTCTGGAGAGAAGGTATGATAAACGCTCCCGTTATTATTTTTCTTTTATTACGATTATTGGTAACGTACTGGTCGATACAGCTGCCGGGCTTTATGTTGGAAATATCATTCTTAAATTGATGTTTCCCGATCTGCCCAGCTGGATGATCATTACTATTTTGGCTTTTGCCGCTGCCGCTTATACCATTCCGGGAGGATTGAATTCGGTGATACAAACGGAAGTGATACAGGCGATCTTATTGATTATTGGCTCCATGATCCTCACTTACTTTGCCTTTCAACAGGTCGGTGGTTGGGATGGCATGATTGCCGGGCTGAATGCCAAAGCTGCTGCCGGAGAATTTTATAACGAAGAGACGGGGATCCGGCTGGATAATGCCCGCGAAGTGCTAAGTATGTTCCGTCCTTCCAATGACGAATTTATGCCGTGGCAGGGCTTACTCCTGGGGGCTCCTATCCTGGGTTTTTATTTCTGGGCCAATAACCAGTTTATGGTGCAGCGGATACTGGGCGCTAAAGATTTGAATCACGGACGCTGGGGAGCATTATTTGCCGGATTACTTAAGCTTCCCGTCATCTTTTTTATGGTGCTTCCCGGTACAGTAGCTATTATCATCTTTGCTGATCTCGACTTATCTTTTCTCAATTACAAACTTCCCGACGGCTCCATCTGTGAAAATCTTAGGGACTGCCCCAATATGACCTACCCGGTCCTGCTGTTTAAACTGTTGCCGACCGGACTGCTCGGGCTCGTATTAGCCGGCCTCCTGGCTGCGATGATGTCGAGCGTCTCTGCTACCTTCAACTCAGCTTCAACTCTAGTGACAATGGACTTTGTTAATAAGATCAATCCGAATCTGACGAGTAAGCAACTCGTAAGAGTAGGACAGATCACGACTTTAGTTCTGGTAATACTTGCTTCAGCCTGGGCTCCGCAGATTGAAAGAGCCGAGTCTTTATGGCAATACCTGCAGCAGGTATTGGCCTTTATCTGCCCGCCTGTGGTTGCGACTTTTATTCTGGGTTTATTCTGGAAAAAAGCGAACGGAAATGGCTCCATCGTGAGCCTGCTCGCCGGTTTCTTTATCGCTATTATTCTTATTGTAGCCATGGCTTATGAGTTTAAGGGAAATTGGCTCTTTGAGCAAATTGGACAATTCCATTTTTTGATGCAGGCTTTCTATCTTTTTGTAGTTTCAGCGATCATTAATATCCTAGTCAGTTTGCTTACTGCCGAACCATCAGAAGAGTTTACCCGAAAGGCAAAGATCGACGATTTGCAGGTAAGTGATGATCCAAACCTCAAAGAAGGAGACTTAATAAAAGATAATGTCAATAATTATATCTGGCACCGGGCTATTTTTAAAGCAGAAACCAAAGAACTAAAATCGCTTCCCTGGTACAAAAATTACCGAATACTGGCCGTTCTTTTGTTGATCCTCACAGCTATAGTAGTAGGTATGTTTTCATAAGTAAATTTCGGTAAATAAGTTGGGTTGATTATTTTTATGCAGGAACCAAATTGTTATTTTCTCGTATGAAGAAGATAACAATTTGGTTTATATTGCACTGATCTAAGCATATCTATGAGAAAATATTTTTTCCAAAAACTGGCCGTCATTATGAAAAAACAACTATTTACCCCAATCCTTACAAGTCTTTTGTTGCTGTTTGGTTATGCTTCCCTCTACGCTCAAAGCTGTGCTGAGCCGGATGGGTCCATCTTTGTCACCACTGCTGACGATGAAGGCCCCGGATCCCTTAGAGAAGCCATCATCTGCGCTAATGCTGAACCTGGGCCAAACATCATCCGCTTCAGTATTCAACCTTTTGGTCAAAATATCACCATCTTTGTAGGAGAAACTTCTGGAGAAGCCCTACCCACGTTGACCGATGCGGAAACAACGATCGACGGGACGACCCAGCCCGGCTGGTCTACCGGAGGCGATCTGACACCCGTGATCATTCTGGATGGAAGCCAACACAATTGGACCTTTCCGATCAACGCCCTCTTCATCCAGGGTAGCGGTTGCCGTATCTTTGGCTTAGAAATACGGAATTTTCCGGATGATGGTATTGATGTTTACCAGGCCAATAATGTGCGGATCGGAGACCAATTTAAAATGAACATCATCTACAGTTGTGGTGCTCCAATCGATACTTTTCCTGACTTCCCAAACCTAGGACCATGGGAAGGGTGTGGGATCGTATTGCGAAATGGAGCCAATAATTGCGTGGTACAAAACAATATTATCGGTACGAATGAATTTTTGGAGCCCGGCCTGGGTAATGAGTGGTGTGGAATTAGCAACCGGGCGTCCGCAAATTTTAATACTATAGGTGCAAATAATCAAAATAGAGACAATATCATCTTTGGAAATCCGGTGGGCATCCGGATCGATAATTCTATAGGAGTCATTACGCTGCGCAATGAATACATCTGCAATGACAGTGCGGGAATCGAATTAGTGAACAACGCCAATGCTAATATTGCTCCTCCCGAAATTACGAATGCCACTCCCACTCAAATCAGCGGCACAGGAGGTAACGCGCAAACCGTACAAGTATATCTAAGCAATACTTCCGATTGCCCCGGAGCTGCCTGCCAGGGTAGGGTTTTTCTTGGAGAAACCCCTGTAGTAGGCGGAACCTGGACGCTTTCTGCTCCTTTTGCAGGGGGCGTAACCGTCTCCAATGGTGATGTAGTGACGGCTAATGTTTTCAATTTTAATAATAATTCATCGGCATTTGCTGCCTGCTTCCCCGTCATCGATCTGAATACCTGTATTGATACGTCTGGTATTGCCTGGGTGACCAATACTGATGACGAAGGAGACGGATCCCTGCGACAGGCAATACTGTGTGCAAACGAAGATCCTGCACCTAATGAAATTCGATTTAATATTCCCGGTAACGGACCTCACACAATTTTTGTAGGCTCAACCAGCCTAATCGGCTTACCGACGCTCATTGATCCCCATACCGTCATCGACGCTACTAGTCAGCCCGGCTACGGAGATAATGGCGAGTTCCGGCCTCAAATCATCTTGGATGGTAGTCAACATGAATGGACATTCCCCTATAATGCCCTTTTTGTGCAAGCTGACCATGCTGAGATCTATGGTCTGGAGATCGTCCATTTTCCCGATGACGGAATTGATGTTACGGGAGCCGATAGCGTAATCGTTGGCGCTCCCGGAAAAGGAAATGTCATTTATAATAATGGATTACCACAAGATTTTTTCCCTGATCTTCCGGGGACCGGTCCTTGGGACGGGTGTGGAATTGTACTCAAAAATAATGCAACCAACTGCACCGTGCAGTCCAATATTATCGGAACCAACTACGACCAAACGATAGAGGGCGGCAATGAATTTTGCGGTATTATTGTACAAAATGGAGGAAGTAATCATACTATCGGAGGAAATACGGAAGAAGCTAATGTTGTTGCTTATAATGCTTCTGGTATTATTTTAACCTCTTCTTCTAACAATGTGCGGTTTTTTCAAAATCAATTATTTTGTAATGATACCGTCGCCATTTCCCTACTTGGAGCAGCTAATAACAATCAACAAGCTCCGGTGATCGATACCGCTTCGGTGGATATGATCATGGGGACTAGTGCTCCTGATCAAATTATTGATGTTTATATACAAGAGCTTTGCGATAGCAACGAGGTTTGCCAGGGCAAAACTTATCTGGGGACTACGGTTTCCCCAACAGGCAGTTGGATGCTACAACCTCCATTTGCTAATGGAGTCGAGCTGAATTTAGATGAGGTGGTAGTGGCTATTGCTTCTGATGGTGATAATAATTCTTCTGAGTATAGTAATTGTATGGAAGTACAAGCGAATTGCGCCATTGCGATCAATATAGATACGTTGTCTGAAGACTCGTGCTTAACTGGCGTGGGCGCTTTTGCCGTGAGTCCCCTGGGAGGCAATGCACCTTTTACTTATGATATCGGAGATGGCCCCGAAGCTATTCCGTTATTTGACAGCCTGGTTGCCGGAGACTATATGCTCACCGTCACCGATGATATAGGCTGTACCCTGCAACAAACCGTCACAGTTAGCAGCATGGGAGGCTTCCCGGAAGCATCCTTTGAAGGGAATGCCAATGATCTGGAAGTGACTTTCGATAATCTTACTATTGATGGTAATTCCTTTGAATGGGAATTTGGAGACGACAGTACTTCTACGGATACTATACCGGTTCATGTTTATCCGGGTACAGGGGCTTATGAAGTCTGTCTGACGGCAACCGGTGATTGTGCTGTAGATACGTTTTGTGAAACCCTGGTTGTCTTTGACGCTGATGATCGCGTTATATTTGATGTGGGAGAATTCCAGGTCGATACAGTTAATAGTGATACGTTCTCGGTACCGGTATTTGTGGAGAATTTCAGAGATATGGTTGGTTTTCAGTTTTCTGTCAATTTAAATCAACCGGGGGCCTATTTTGCCGGAACGACAGATTTCAACCTGCCCAATTTTACGGCTGATAATTTTATGGTCGATGACCAATTGATGACTTGTTCCTGGGTGGATTTCTCCTTTCAGGGAGAAGACCTTCCCGATTCTTCCATTCTTTTTAGTGTGCTGGTCGCTTTTGAGGAAGGGTATGGAGGGTGTTGGGAAATAGAAATCTCAGGAGAACCGACGCCTATAGAAGTGGTGCGTGTTATTGAGGGAGAGGATGCCCTTGCTCCTTTTGAAACCGTCGCCGGAGCTATCTGTAGGCCGGTTACCGTAAATGGAACCGTCAGAAGAGAGGATAATGTGAATGTAGGCCAGGTTATCGTTAATATGTCAGATACTACAGGGGCGGATGGTCAGTATGAATTAACACTGGATACGAATGGGGATACTTTAATGATTACCCCACATAAAAATATAAATCCAAATAATGGGGTCACCGGCTTTGATCTCGTTTTGATCCAGCAACATATTCTTTTTGTAGAATTATTGAACTCCCCTTACAAGATCATAGCTGCTGATGTCGATCAATCCGGATTTGTTTCTACCTTTGATATTACAATCATTCAGCGGGTTATTTTAGGGTTGTTTTTAGAGTTTCCGAATGCAGATTCCTGGCGGTTTGTTCCCCATGCTTTTTCTTTCACCGATCCCATGGATCCCTTTTTTGATGATTTCCCCGAAGCCATCTCCCTGATCCGGTCTAATGGCCTTTTTGATGTAACGACAGCGGATCTGGATTTCGTCGGTATAAAAACTGGTGATGTCACCGTTGATAATAATCCTCTTAATCTTACAGCACCTGAACCTGTTTTTCTAACACTATCAGCTCCTCTGGAACAGGACAACGGTTTCTGGTTACTACCGGTAGGTGTAAATAGTAATCAGCCGCTTTCCGCCTTGCAGGGTACATTGGAGTGGCCAATGCTGGATTTAGAAATAGAAGATGTCATCCCCGGAGATCAAATAACTACCAACAATCTGAACAAAAGCCAACTGGAAGACGGCCGGTTTTCATTCGTCTGGTGGGATCAGGATGCCTCTTCGGAAGGCATTGCTTTTGATCCGGCCGAGTCCTTATTTTATCTGAAAATCAAAGGGGATATCGCTGCAATAGACTTATTAGCGCTGACCAACAGCCTGACGTTCACACAAGCATTTGATCCTTCGGGTACGGCTTATCCGCTAGAGCTACAAACCATGCAGGCTACTGCTGTTGTTGATGAAAATACCGAAGTAAACGTGGGCCTTCCACAACCCAATCCGTTTTCCACTAGCTTTTTTATTCCAATGACTCTGGATCAGGCCCAAGAAATCCAGTTGAACCTCTATGACGCCACAGGTCAAAGGTTACGATCAGCAGTATCCGAACGTGCAGTTGGCAACCAATTGATGGAGATACCTATGCAACCGTTTCCTTCTGGTGTTTATTGGTATGAACTAATCATTGGTGAAAAAGTGTGGAGTGGTAAGGTCGTGAAGGAGTAGAACTAATCTATTCTAACAGAGCCGCAAAGCTCGCAAAGATTTTTCTTTGCGCGCTTAGCAGCTCTGCTAGAAATTCAATAGTTTACTTAAAAATCCATCGGTAAATATCCAGTCCGTTGGCGTAAAGAACCAGGGCGATCACGAGAATGAAACCGGCGATGGTAGCATACTCCACAAACTTATCGCTGGGTTTGCGGCCCGTAACGACTTCATATAACAAAAACATGACGTGACCGCCGTCGAGTGCCGGAATAGGAAGAAGATTCATAAAACCGAGAATAAGCGAAAGAATCGCAGTATTGCGCCAGAAGATCTCCCAGTTCCAGGTAGATGGAAATAGCTTAGCGATGGTCCCGAAGCCTCCCAGGCTTTCGGAAGCTTTGATCTTCCCTCTAAACATCTGGCCAAAGGCTTTGATCTGATCCGACAAGAAGGTCCAGCCTTTGACAAAACCTGCTGGTAAAGCCTCAGCAAATGTAAAGTTTTGGCGTTCCATTTCAAAGAAATGACTGGCAGCATAAGCAGCGACTCCAATTCTTCCCTTTTCGGTAAGCGTAAGGTTGAAATTCATGGTATCCCGATCATTCCTTAAAACGCTTACCGAGACTTCTTCTCCTTTTAATCCACCTGCTTTTTTTGAAAACTCGTGGAAAAAGCGGCTTGGTTCTCCATTAAGGGTAAGCACTTCGTCGTCTTTTTTAAACCCTGCTTCTTCTGCCGGACTTCCTTTCTGGACCTCCATGATCTTGAATGGAAAGCGTGCATTAAAGAGCGGTCGGTTTCTATTTTTATAGCTGGTCAGTAGCCCAACAAATTTTTCGTCAATTGGCAAGGTCTTTTTTTCGCCGTCCCGCATGATGGTGATCTGGGAAGCGTTATTGAAGATAATCTGTCGAAGCACTGTTCGTACATCAAATCGGTCAAAGTCCTGATCGCCGATGGAAACAATCTGATCTCCGTCTCTCAGGCCCATTTCATAGCCTAAGGAATCAACAGCAATACCATATTCCGCATTTTCGTTTGGCAGATATTCCTCTCCATAACGGAATAAAATAAAGCTAAAGATTAGGAAACCAAGTATAAAGTTGATGGTTACGCCGCCCAGCATGATGATCAATCGCTGCCAAGCTGGTTTGGAGCGAAACTCCCAGGGCTTGGGCTCCTCTTTGAGCATTTCCGTATCGAAACTTTCATCAACCATTCCTGATATTTTCACATACCCTCCCAGCGGAAGCCAACCAATGCCATATTCGGTTTCTCCTTTTTTGTACTTAAATAAAGAGAACCAAGGGTCAAAGAAAAGGTAAAACTTTTCCACCCGGGTCCCGAATAATTTCGCCGGAATAAAGTGCCCCAACTCGTGCAACACAATTAATATCGAAAGTGCCAAAACCAATTGGCCTGCTATGATCACGTATTCCATTAAAAATCAATTAACAATGAAAGCTTAGCAATTAGTAGTTGATAGTTTGAAAATAGGTTATTTTTTTAAGCAATCAACCCGTAAACTTCATTAATGAAGTTTACTAAATACTAAATTGTCATTTGTATAAAAAATAAAAGTTAATCTCATTAAATACTTTGTAACCTAAATATCTTAACATCTGTGCATAATCTTTTTCCCCAACTTATCGTGCCATCCTCACCTTAATAGCTAAGGCTATTAGGTTGCGGGTGTCCCTCAATTTGAGAAAAAATCTCAATCCACATTTTGTTAATTTACTTAGGTTACAAAGTATTAAAATTCGTCAAATAAAACTTCAAAACGTTATTAAAATTGTTTCGATTCCAAATTGTTCACTCCACCTTGCACCTTGCACCTTGCACCTTGCACCTTGCACCTTGCACCTTGCACCTTGCACATTATTTGCGCGAAGGTAATATCCTTAAAAGGATTTTTTATAAAAAATTCGATAGGAGAGTGAAAATGACCTATTTTCGTTAAAATTTGTGGCTATGCAGTTATTTTATTCAACTCAAAATGACGAAAAACTTGCTCAATTGCCGGAGGAGGAAGCCCGCCATTGCATACAGGTACTTCGGCATCAAGTGGGTGATTTTATCCAGTGGGTGGATGGGAAAGGCACGCTTTTTAAGGGTACGATCATCGAAACAAGTAAAAAAAAGTGTGTTTTAGAGATCACAGAAAAGCAGTTTCCGTTTCATCCCAATCCGGTAGCTGTGCATATCGCTATTGCGCCGACTAAAAATAGTTCTCGTTTCGAATGGTTTTTGGAAAAAGCTACGGAGATTGGAATTTCGGAGATCACTCCACTGTATTGTGAGCATTCCGAACGTAAACATATTCGGGAATCCAGATTAAATAAGGTGTTATTAGCTGCTATGAAGCAGTCGCTCAAAGCTTACCTGCCTACTCTCCATCCATTGACCCGGTTTCAGGATTTTATAGAAGCCCAAAAAGGGCATCCCTCCACCTTCATCGCCCACTGCCAGTCTTCTGACCTCCCCGCTTTGAAATCGGTTTACCGGAAGGGGGCGGATGCGACGGTTTTGATTGGCCCGGAAGGTGATTTTTCCAATTCCGAGATTGAAAAGGCGCTGGAGCATGGTTTTACAGCGATCAGTTTAGGCAAGAATCGCTTGCGGACAGAGACCGCCGGTTTAGTTGCTTGTCATACCGTCAATTTACTTGCTGACTAACGCGAGGTAAACGCCATTAGACCACCCGAATCCATCCTGGTTAGGGTATTCTCCGCCACCGGCTTCGAGCTGGGTATTTTCGACATTGTATTTTTCTACCAACTTACCACTTTTTTCATAGACCCGTTCCACATTGCGCGTCCACCGATGAGCAATATCTAGGGCCAGGTTATCTAGTCCGTAATTGCTGCATCCTTTGTAGGTCACCCACTGTAGAGGTGCCCATCCGTTGGGGGCATCCCACTGTTGCCCGGAGCGGATAGTAGTAGTCAGCAATCCGCCTTCTTTTAAAAAAGTCTTGCGAATGGTTTGTCCGGCTTGTTCGGCTTGATCCTGAGTAGCGATCCCCAAAAATAAAGGAAAGGCGCCAGCCAGCGTGAGTTGATTGGCAGGTAGCTTTGTTTCCAGTTCTACATCCATAAACCACTGGTGTTTTGATGACCAAAAGAGGTTTTGAATAGCTGTTTTGCGCTCCTTTGCCGCTTTGGTATAACGGTCAGCCGCTTGCTGGTGTTGCTGCAATTGGCTAGCCTGTGCCAAGGTCTTTTCAAGATGATACAATAAGCAATTGAGGTCTACCGGGAGTAATTGAGTGGTTCGGATCGTACTCAGGTCGTTTGGGTCTGTCAACCATCTGGAGCTAAAATCCCAGCCCGATTCGCAGGCAGCTCTGAGGTCCAAGAATAACTGGCTGTCGGTTCGGGAAGATCGTTCGGCGAGTTCCAGGTCTTCTTTGTAAGATTCTGGTCGAGGCTCCGGGGTGTTGTCCCAATAACGGTTGAGTTGAAGATCGGGAGTGAGGTCAACAAGTCGCTCTCCTGTCATCCAGAAGTTATATTCAGTAGATAGAGCATCAAGGTAATTCAGCAATACCGCATTTCCTTTGATCGAGGCTAATAATTCCACCATTAAGGAAAAAAAAGGCGGTTGAGAACGGGAAAGAAAATATGTGCGCATTCCATTAGGGATGAATCCAAACGTTCGGATCAGATAGGCGAAATTATTTACCTGATTTTCGAGCAGGTCAATAGCGCCACTCTCCTTTAGTCCCAGCATAGTAAAATAAGTATCCCAATAGAACATCTCCCGAAATCTTCCCCCCGGAATGATAGACCGGTAAGGTAACTGGATCAGATTACTGTATCTGGACAGCGTTTCATGAGCCGGAGCCACAGTAAGTAAATCCCAAAGGTCGGTAATATGCCGGCGGATAGATTTGCCTGCGGAAAGGTCTTCTTCATTGTTAGTATCTTCCGGTAGCGTGAAGTGTTCTTGCACGAATGTTCTTAGGTCGAAGTCGTGTCCTTCTTTAGCTTTAAAGTACCGTTTTTCCACCGTTTCCGGATCGATGGTCGGAGTTGCATCGACGAAGAATTTGGAGTCCGGAAAAAGGCCTGCCAGTTGAACGTCGTGGAAAAGGCCGGGGTAGTTTCGAAAAGGATAGTTGAGCTGTTGATGCATAATTCAAAGGATATTGCGTAGAGTTTATTATTTTTGAAAATTAAGCCTTTAAAATACACAAATTCAAAAAGATAACCAATTGCTCTATTTATTGAATAACAAATCCTGTTTCTATGAATTTTCGAATTAAACTTTCGCTCATTATCAATTACTTTTTATTTGCAATCCTTTTGAATAGTGTAGGGACGGTCATATTGAAAGTGATTGAAAATTATGATGTGGAAAAAGCCTCTGCCAGCGTTCTGGAAGGATTTAAGGATTTGTCCATAGCGATCGTTTCATTTTTAGTAGCTTCGTTCATTCCGCGGTTGGGGTATAAAAAATCGATGTTGTTGGGACTGGCGTTTGTGGCGATTGCTTGTATTTCGATGCCTTTATTGCCTTCTTTTTTAACTACTAAGATATTGTTCGCGTGTGTAGGTGCATCTTTTGCATTGATAAAAGTGTCGGTTTATGCCACTATCGGATTGGTGACCGAGGGTGAGAAAGAGCATGTCAGTTTTATGAATACGATAGAAGGGGTATTTATGATTGGGGTATTGGTTGGTTATTTTTTGTTTAGCTGGTTCATTGATCCTGAGAATCCGGCTTCTACCAGTTGGTTGAATGTGTATTGGGTGCTTTCCGCTTTTGCGGTAGTGGCTTTTATATTGCTGTGGAGCGCTCCCCTTGATGAATCAGCCGTAAAAATGGAAGGAACCTTAAATGTAGGAGAAGATTTTCGGAAAATGTTCAAACTGTTTTTAGTCCCCCTGATTTATTTTTTTCTGGCCTGTGCTTTTCTTTATGTACTAATTGAGCAAAGTATCGGCACGTGGTTGCCTACCTTTAATAAAGAAATACTGAAATTGCCCTCTGATATGAGCGTACAGGCTGGAAGTATCTATGCAGGTTCGCTGGCTATAGGGCGATTATTGGCGGGCAGGATCACGCAGCGGATTTCCTGGTTCCGCTTATTGATCTTTTGTATTTTTGCGATGGCAATACTGGTTATGCTAACCTTACCCTTGACCAACAACATTGAGCTTAATCCTGACGTTACCTGGATAAGCGCTCCGATAGCTGTTTATCTGTTTCCCTTGATCGGCTTGTTTATGGCGCCGATCTATCCGGCGATCAATTCGGTCATGCTCAATGCATTACCGAAAAGGGACCATGCGCCTATGACCGGATTGATCGTGGTCTTTTCGGCACTGGGCGGTACCTCGGGCTCTATTATTACCGGTGCAATTTTCGGTGCGCTATCGGGGCAAATTGCTTTTTATATGTCATTAGTACCTATGGCTCTGCTTTTATTGGCGATCATTGCCTTTTATCGCAGAACGAAGGTGGAACGACTGAACGACTGAAATTTTTGAAGATTACAAATTTAGTTTAATTTTCATTACCCGGAAACCCGGAAACCCGGAAACCCGGAAACCCGGAAACCTGGAAACCCGGAAACCCGGAAACCTGGAAACCCGGAAACCCGGAAACCCGGAAACCTGGAAACCTGGAAACCTGGAAACCCGGTTTTTTTATCTTTGCATTCAAAAAATATAGAAATGAAGAATATAATTGCTACGGTATGTTTATTGATCGTTGGTTTAGGATCTCAGAGTTGGAAGGCTCCGGTGGAGTCAGATGGAGCGCCACTAAAAATGGCTTTGTTGAAATATAACGGAGGAGGAGATTGGTATGCCAATCCGACTGCCTTACCCAATTTAGCTCGATTTTGTAATCAACAATTGGGGACAAATTTTGATCCGGATTATGCAACGGTAGAAGTGGGTAGTGTGGATTTATTTAATTATTCTTTTATTCATATGACCGGGCACGGAAATGTGGTGTTTTCAGATGCGGAGGCGGAAAATCTCCGTAATTATCTGATCGCAGGGGGATTTTTACATATCGACGATAATTATGGTATGGATCCCTATGTGCGAGCAGCAATGAAAAAGGTATTTCCGGAGCAATCTTTTGTGGAGCTACCTTTTGAGCACGAGATTTATTCTCAGAAGTTCAGATTTACTACCGGCTTGCCCAAAATTCACAAACACGATGATAAGCCAGCGCAGGGCTTCGGTATTTTTTGGGAAGATCGCCTGGTTTGTTTCTATACCTTTGAATGTGATTTAGGCGATGGCTGGGAGGATCCCGATGTTCATAACGATCCCGAACCGGTCAGGAGATCGGCGCTGCAAATGGGGGCCAACATTGTGCAATTTGCGTTTGAACAATGAGGGAAAGTAGGAAAGTAGGAAAGTAGGAAAATAGGAAAGTAGGAAAATAGGAAAATAGGAAATTGGGTAGGAAAAAAGGGGGTAGGAAAAAAGGGGGTAGGAAAAAAGGGGGTAGGAAGATACAAAAGGGTACAAAAGGGTTACAGAAAGGTACAAAAGGGTGCAGAAAGGTACAAGGAGGGGACAGGAGGAAAGAACAATGTGCAATGTGCAATGTACAATGAGGAATGAACAATGTGCAATGTGCAATGAGGAATGAGGAATGAAGGCTATCACCAGCTAAAGCTTGGCCGAAAATGAAAGCTACCTGGCAAGAACACAATTATCAACCCACCATTTCAATGGTGGGACAAACCAAATAATCCCAAAGCGTAAACGTTCGCCTGGCTATTCGGGTTGGGACGAGGACGTCCGAACCAGCAGGAAAATAGGGAATTGGGAAGGAAAAAAGGGTGTAGAAAGGTACAAAAGGGTACAAAAGGGTGTAGGAAGATACAAAAGGGTACAAAAGGGTACAAGGAGGGGACAGAAGGAATGAACAATGTGCAATGTGCAATGAGGAATGAGGAATTAGTGTCTTGTTCCTAGATCCAGATTAATTCCAGATGGGATTTCGGCGTTTGAAATAGCGCTTTACATTGAGCCAAAAGGCAACGAACAGGTAGAAAATAATGGGGGAGCCAAGGGTGCCGAAGGAAAGGTAAATAAAATACAACCGAACCCGGGCGGAAGCGATACCCATCTTGTCTCCAAGATAGCTACAAACTCCAAAGGCAGAACGTTCTAATATGTCTTTTAATCGATTCATACTTTTATTTTGTTACAATAACGAGAAGCAAACAATCTTTCGTTCAAAAGGTTCTGTAATATAACTATTTTTTTGATATAAAAAGTGATTAAAAGCTAATCTAATGGATTAAAATCTGGATGGTTTGCATCTTTTTTAGAGAGAATAGGTTGAGAGGTAGGCCATTGGATGTTAAAAAAGGGGTCGTTCCACCGGATACCTCGCTCGTGGTCAGGCAGATAAAACTGCGAAACCATATACAACACTTCGGTATCGGGCTTCAGCGTAAGAAAAGCGTGGGCAAATCCTTCCGGTACATATAACATCGCTTTGTTCTCATCGGTCAATTCAATAGCATAATGCTGGCAGTAAGTAGGGGACTCCTTCCTAAGGTCGATGATCACATCTAGTATAGCCCCTTTGATGCATCGGATCGACTTAGCTTCTTCTGCTCCTTCTACCTGGTAATGAAAGCCCCTCAGCGTGGATTTTTCCTTAGAATAACTGATATTCGTCTGCACAACTGAAGAATTAAGCCTACGATCCCGATACTCTGACTGACAAAAAGCGCGGGCAAAGAAACCCCGCTCATCTACCTTTTTATCTAAAGTGATGAGGTAAGCATCGTGCAATGGAGTTTGGGTGAAGTTCATGATTAATTGAATTGTAGTTTTCTCGCAGAGTCGTAAAGATTAGTGTATATTCTTCTTTTTTCTAATTTTCTAATTTTCCTAATTTCCTATCCTCCATTAATCTTTTCACTCTTACAAATCTAGCCCCTTCAAAATCCTGTAAGGAAAACTGATGTTTTTTAAGTTGTTCCAACAATTCTTTCATACCTGATTGTAGGGAATAGTTGAGTTTAAAATCGGGTAATAAGGTATTTAATTTATCAAATTTCACCCTGTAGCTCCTGGGGTCGTATCCAACTTTTCCGGTGTAATTAATTGTTGCTTCAGGAATTAGTTGTTGTACGGCATCGCCAATATCCTTCACTTGATAATTTTCTTCATTTGCTCCGATATTGACCGCCTGGTTGAACACCCTTTCTTTAGGAGCTTCTGCAAAGGCAACGAATGCTCTTGCAATATCATAACAATGGATGAGCGGCCGCCATGGCGTTCCGTCACTATGGATCTCGATCCGTCCCTTCGTAAAAGCGCAAGCTAATAAATTATTCACAACCAAATCGATTCGAAACATGGGAGAGTAACCATACGCCGTGGCATTTCTCAAAAAAGACGGAGTAAAGGTATCGTCCGCCAAACGTGCAATAGCTTGTTCTGCATTGATCTTGGATTGCGCATAAGGGGTCAGGGGCAGGGTAGGGTCCGTTTCTTCCAGATCGAGCTTACTGCCTTTGCCGTAAATCGAGCAGCTACTGGCCATTAGAAAGCGCTCCACCCCGGCTAACTTGCATTTTTTTGCAAATTCAATAGTGCCCGTTTCATTAATTTCTTTAGTAAGTTCCGGATCGATATCTCCAAGCGGATCATTAGACAAGGCGGCCAGGTGCATTACCGCATCAAAACCGTCTAGATCCTTTATTGATAATTGCCGAAAGTCCCCTCTTAATTCACTATCGGCTTCAGGCAGTGCATCCCATTGACAATCTTCAAACCAGCCGATGTCTATTCCGGTCGTATAGTGTCCCCTTTCCTGAAGCAGATTGACCAAGTGGGGCCCAATGTATCCTCTATGTCCGGTGATTAAAATATTCATGTGTGAAAATAAGTACTCGCAGTGCCGCAAAGTTCGCAAAGAAATAACGGATGAATATATTGAAAACTAAATCATTTTTTCAAGGTGTTTTTCGGGCCAACAACTCAAAAATATCCTTCACCTCGTCTTCCAGCATATTGTGAAGGGTGTAAGATAAGGTGTTTTTTAATAACGTAGTGTCGACCTTTAAGGTATTGGGATGAACAGATTGGTCTGCCTGGTTCAATTGAATAGGTATTTTTTGGTTGAATTCTTCCTGGTATACCTGTTGAACAAGTTGCGCTATTTGCAGCATGGTCATTGTTTGTCCGCTGGCAAGATTAAAAGCCTGGTTGGGCGGATGCTCTAGTTGCAGTACTTTCTCTGTAATGGAACAAACATCCCCCATCCAGATAAAATCACGGGGGCTTTGGCCATTCGAGCGTAGCCTGATCTCCTGTCGTTGGAAGGCATTTCTGGCCAAGTCATTTAGTATTAAATACCATTTGGAGGTGTTGATATCCTTTGGGCAACCATAGCTGTTGGTCAATCTGAAAATCGTATAGGGGAACTGATTTTTTTGGTGAAAGAGTTGCACGTATCGTTCGGCAAAATAATGGGTTAGGGCGTAGTGATTTTTAGGATTCACCGGTGTTTGCTCGGTGATAGTTCCTTCATAAGTTCCATATACCTGAAAAGTAGAGAAATAGATAAAGTGAGGCAAAACCGGTTGATCTAATAGGGTTTTTAATAAATTGTTTGTTCCAAGGCTGTTGATATTCAATGCTCTTTCCGGATAATTTTTCAAATTCCCTTCATTGAGACTTGCCAGATGAATGACAAAATCGAAGGAATAGCCAGCAAGTGCTTGTTTGCACGAATTCAGTTCAACGATGTCGCAAGGTAAAAAAGTATAATCAAGGTGACTGAGGTGAGGTCTGTGATTATTGGCCAGCACAAACACCTCATAGTCGCGCTCACAAAAATACTCCGTCATCCAGGAACCCAAATTTCCCAATCCTCCGGTGATTAAAATGCATGGCTTCATCTGATTTATTCCTATTTTTGAGCAAAATTAATAAAACAACCGATGGGGCTACGAATAAAAGCAATTATCAAAGAAAGTATTGCCGTAAAACAGGAAATCCTTGAACAGGAGTCGTTACTCCAAACGATCAACAAGGTGATCGAACAATGTGCAGCGGCATTTCAAAACGATCAAAAATTATTGTTTTGCGGAAACGGTGGCAGCGCGGCAGATGCTCAACATATCGCTGCTGAGCTTTCCGGTCGTTTTTATAAAGACCGCCCGGCCCTTTTTGCGGAAGCTTTGCACGTTAACACCTCCTACCTTACTGCCGTTGCCAATGATTATGGATATGATGAGGTATTTGCCCGATTGGTACAGGGATTTGGTAGAAAAGGAGATGTATTATTTGGTCTCTCCACCTCCGGCAATTCAACTAATATCGTCAAAGCTTTCGAACAGGCCCGTACAATAGGTATGACGACTATTGCCATGACTGGCCAAAGCGGCGGCCAACTGGCCGGGCTTGGCGATTTTTTAATCAATATCCCCTCAACTGATACGCCCCGTATTCAAGAGGCGCACATTATGGTTGGGCATATCATTTGTGAGTTGCTGGAAAAAGAATTATTCCCGTAGAGGATGGCTCATAGACTTATGAGACAGTCTCGAAGGTTAAGAACTTCCCAATTCTACCGGTAATGTCAGTTCCTCCGAATCTCTCAAAATGGTAACGTCCACCGTTTCTCCGGGTTTGAATTTTTCCAGGGTTAGAATTAGGTCGTTAAATGATTTAATGTCATACTTGCCAATTTTGGTTATAATATCGCCGAGATAGATCTTTCCTTGTCTATCCATTCGGGTAGGTTGGATACCAGCTTTGGCAGCTCCGGTATTATCAAACACTTTTAATACGATTACGCCCTCAATACCTAGTTGATTAGCATAGCGTGGGTTAGCAGGTTGGATGCCCAGGGTTGGGCGTTTGATCTCTCCATATTTGATCAGTTCAGGGACTACCCAGTTGACCACATCTACGGGGATGGAAAACCCGATTCCTGCGGAGGCTCCGGAGGGGCTGTAAATAGCTGTGTTGACACCAATCAGTCTTCCTCCGGAATCCAGTAGCGGTCCTCCCGAGTTACCCGGATTAATAGCGGCGTCTGTCTGGATCACATCCTTGATGGGGATGCCCGCCACAGACTCTATCTCCCGTCCCAGTGCACTGACGATCCCGGTGGTGAGGGTTTGGTCAAGGCCAAAAGGGTTACCGATAGCGTAGACCGATTGACCGACTAACAGGTCGTTCGATGTGCCTATGGGAATAGGGCGAAGTACTTTTCGAGGGGCATCAATCTTCAATACTGCCAGATCTTTTTCAGGGGCTTGTCCAATAACAGTTGCTTCGTAGTTTTCTCCGTTGGCCAGATTGACGATAGCGCGGTTAGCACCGCGGATAACGTGATAATTGGTAATGATATGCCCTTCTTTGTCCCAAACAAATCCGGAGCCCGTACCCGCCGGAATTTCAGTAGGACGAAATGAAAAATAATCGTATTGTACTCGAGTGGTGGTAATAAAGCAAACTGAATTGGAGGCTTCTTCAAACAGATTGATCGTTGCTAGCTCGGACCGGGTTAGATCTCTTCGCGGAGCTATAGCTCTGCCACCTTCCGGGGTAGTGGTTTTTACCGAGCTCATGGTATCAGCAGAGACTAACAGCGTATCTGATTCTTTCCTGTCCGATCCCTCTCCTTCTGCATTTTTCCAGGCCACACCGGCAAAGAAGCCGCCGGCAATGAGGATAATCCACAATAAGATCCGAATGGGGCGAAAAGTTGATAAGGTCATGGTGAAATATTTTATTAGTGAACAGTGAACAGTGAACAGTGAACAGTAAACAGTAAACAGTGAATAATTTTAAGTTTTCCTAATTAACCTAAGTTGCGATGAAGGGGGGTAAATAAGAAGAATTTTGAGAAAAATGTAGCCATTAAACTAATTTTTAGCTCAAATATTCGACTTATTTAGCCTCTTTTAAATGAATCACAACTTGCGTTAATTAAATAAAGTAAAATAGGATATTAGGAGTTCATTCTTAGAAAGAAAAATCTGCTCTTTTGAGGGAAAAACCGGGGAATTTCCCGGTAAATCACATTCGATCACCAATAAATACATGCTTATTATTGTTAATTGTAATGTGTAAAAAGAGGAAGTATCCGAATATTTACTCTTTTAATTACAATTCGGGTTAATGGATTATTACATAGATGTTTTTAATTAGACTTTAACAGGCGGTTTAACATTTCCTTGTAATAATTTCGAGAGGTAGGTGCGTTTAGTAACTATCAACAAAACCCGAACGACAGTATGCAGAAGCAAGCTAACGAAAAAAAGAACCGGAAAAAAGGACTATACCTGACCTTTTTCTTTCATGCCATTTTAATCGGTGCTGCCCTGATTCCTTTCCTGGGCAGAGATGCCGAAGACCAACCACAATATGAAGCGGCTATTGTAGTCGACTTCAGCGATTTTTCCAGTGCGGCCAGTACTAGTGCGCCCAAGCGTACCAAGAAGGTAAAAAAGCAGCAAAAACAGGTAGAAAAGAAAGTGGAGCAGGAAAAGCCCAAGCCGGAGCAAAAGACCAAGCCTTTAAATACCGATGAATTATTTGAAGATCCCCTGCCGGAATCGGAAGAACCTGCCGACGAAATAGATATTCCTGATCCGGAGCCTGTCATGCCGGTCATTGAAGAAGTAGACACGGAGGAAGCTGCCGAAGAAGAAGGCGAAATAGCCGAAGAGGCCAGCGAGAGTGGCGATGGCAATGATGGTGACCGCGGCGAAGGCGATCATGGCGATATGGATGCCGGCGAAGGCGAAGGGGTCGACGATTTTGGTGGTGACGGTATCTTCAACCGAAGAGTGATCAAAAGAGGAAATGTAAAATCTGTCACAGAGCAAGAGGGCAAGATCGTGATCAACCTTTGTGTCAACAACGAAGGTCGCGTCACCTATGCTGATGTCGATAAAGCCAAGTCCACCATCAAGAACGACTATGTTTTGTCAAAAGCAGAATACTGCGCCAATCAATATATTTTTGAAAGAGACTATTCGGTACCTAAAAAACAATGTGGTACGTTGACGTTTGTGTTTAAGATCGAGGATTAAGCGGTTCAAAGGGGAACAGCGAAGTATTCTAGAGGACGTTGCCGCTTGCATAGTCCTTTACTATTAATGAAAAAAAACTATGAACTATTCACTATTTTACTGTTCGATTTTTTTGTATCTTTGCGTTCCGCCTTTAAAATAGATGCCGACGTGGCGGAACTGGTAGACGCGCTGGATTCAAAATCCAGTTCTGGCAACAGAGTGGGGGTTCGATTCCCCCCGTCGGTACTCAAAGCTCAGCGGTTTGAACCGTTGGGCTTTTTTTCATGGGCTTTTTCGTTAGCAAAGCACCGGGACCAAGTTACGATAAAAATGCAGCCATATCGTTTACTGCTACAGGTAATAATGTATATGCGGTGCGACAAGAAGTCGCTATAAATACTGTTAAATTATTGATTAACAGACTTTT
>CAZHOV010000037.1:0-37114 GCA_964534315.1 uncultured Saprospiraceae bacterium
CGCCCCTAGTAGCCTGCTTTCCCCTTTAGTCTGAAGGACTAATTCCTTTCTCCCCCATCTAGGGGCATCGCCCCTAGCAGCCCCTAGCAGCATAACTACCTTTGCCACATATCCATCTCCTTGTTAAAGAGCTCTTGCTCTAGTTTTTCGCTTTCGAGCAGCAGCTCTTCACCTGCAAGATAATCCTGGAGCCTACGATCGTGGACATTAGAGACCTTGGTGATATAACTGTCGAAAAATCGCATTTCGAGCCAGTCATTCCAGGTCATCGGGTTGGCATCGTTCCCCGCATTGTGTACCGGGTGTTTGGCAAGCGCCTCCCGGCAGTCCGGGAAATATACCCAAAATAAAGGCAGATAGGCTAGAAAATCACCATTGTCCGTATGTTTGGGGACTATAGGTGCAATCCCCAATATCCGGACTCTCAATGTGGAGTATTCAGAATCAAACCACCATACTTCTTTAAGCCGGTAACGGACAACATCCTGCGGATCCATTTTATTTTCTACAACGTTTATCGTATATTCATAGGTGTATGGATCATATACAGGGATACTGTCATAAGTGATAATTTTATCTTTTACCTGTTGGATATTCAGCGGATTTTTAAACTGATCATTTTCGGTACTGTAAGCAGTGATGTTTCCCTTTTGAATTTCTTCAATCAGAATGCTGAAAAATGGTTTTGCTTCATACCTGAAAGGAAGGTTCATTAATTGGCGCGTGTCGATCTCTCGCCACACCCGTTCTTTCCAGAGAATATCATTAGGGCTTACTTCCGGGTAAGGTAGAACGCGTTTTTCGGTGGTAAGGTCAAACCAGGTAATATCATCTAGCGGAGTAGATGATGTGCTTTCTTGTTGTCCTAGTGCTAGTTGTACTCCTAAGAGCATTAAAATGATGGAGATGACTTTCATTGAATCTTAAATTTTAGTTATGAGGATTCAACGAAAGCATTCTTTTAATTAGTCCTTTTCAGATGTTAATTAAGGAGTGTTAAATTTATTGGTATGATTTTGGTTACTTTATTGAAAAAAGCCAGTCAAATAGTTAAAATAATTTATGAGGTTTTTTTTCGAGAACTGAATAGCCTTTTCGCCATCCCAATTACCTTTTTCTTCAAGATTTTTTACTTGAGTGCCTTTAATTAGCAGTTATTACATAACTTTGCAGCTTTTTGTAGAAAAGTGAGGAAACTAAAAGAACTTTAAAGAAAGATTTTAGGCAAGTTGGTAGGTTGTCCGGACACTTCGGGCGCCTACTTTTTTATAAAAAAAAGCGTGTTCTACATTGCATTTGGCAACATAAAACACGCACGCTTATAAAATTAAAACTCTATTATTGCTGAATGACTAGTTTCTTATAAAGAATTTGCTTTCCATTCTTTATTCTTACCCAGTATACCCCATTGCTTAAATCAGCCACAGAGACATTATTAAGGGATTCATTCAATTGTTGATGTTTGATCGTTCGGCCATCGCTGGTAAACAGCGTCATCTCCGTATCTTCTAATTGAATGCTGCCTAGATCGATCGTAATAAAACCAACAGCAGGATTCGGGAAGATGGTTACATGGTTCTTCAAGTCATTAATTCCTGAAGTACCTACAGGTATTAGAAGTACTTTGTTAATAACATGAACCACCCCATTTTCCGCTTCTAAGTCTGCGATGATCACCTGGGCGTCATTGATAAAAATATTATTATTACCATCAATCGTTACCGAAACATCATTACCCTGAAGCGTTGTAATAAATTGACCATCCATCAGATCGTCGGAGAAGGCTTCAACTCCTGCTACATGATACAGCAATACCTGAGCCAATTCTCCTGTAGGATCATTTAATAAGTCATCTAATACACCGGCAGGTAAATCGGCAAATGCATCATCGGTAGGTGCAAATACCGTAAACGGACCTTCACCTTCCAGATCATCATCCAATTCAGCTGCAAGGATAGCGGTTTCAAGCGTATCATGCGCTGTACTGGCTTCAATGATATCAAATACAGTAAGCGGTATAGATAGTCCGCCAAATTGCACATCATCCCAGAAGTAGGTCTTTTCACCGGCTGTAGCGCCATCCGTACCAAAGTTGAAGAAGATGGAGGCTTTATCATAGGTATTGTCCAGATTTAAAGGAGCAGTACCCATCGCTTCATTTGCAAAGTCAAACTCAAGGGTTTCCCATTCTTCGGCAAGGGTCGTAGTGGCTTCTGTTTCAACGCTGATGGTAGGGTCGTTGGCATCCTCTACTTTCAAACGAACAGGAATACCGGCATCCGGCGACCAAACGCGAACCGTCATTTTAGTGGTCGTATCCGTGAATGGAATTGGGTTGGCAAAACCATCATTGCCCATGGTCGTACCGGCAAAGGTAGCAGCCATATCGGTCTTGATCGATTGAGCAACTGTATTGGCGGGATCTGTTGGGTCTACCACGATCGTTGAGGCATTTCCGGCAAAATCTGTCAAGTCATAATCGACATTATCATCTTCGAAGGTAACCGGTAAATCGATTTGCTCAAACATAGGAAGTAAAAACTGCACATCATCCCAGAAGTAGGTCTTTTCACCGGCTGTAGCGCCATCCGTACCAAAGTTGAAGAAGATGGTTGCCTTTGAATAGGTGTTGTCCAGATTCAACGGTGCAGTACCCATGGCTTCATTAGAAAAGTCAAAGACCAGCGTATCCCAGGCCATAGCAACGGTAGTGGTATCTTCAGTCTCTACGCTGATGGCTGCATCATTGGCATCTTCTACCTTTAGCCTTACCGGCGTACCGGCATCAGGCGACCAGACGCGGACACTCATTTGAGTGGCATTCGCAGCAAACGGAATAACGTTGGCAAATCCATCATTACCCATAGTTGTACCAGCGAAGGTGTCGGCCATATCTGTTTTCGTAGATTGAGCAACGGTATTGGTCGGATCGGTCGGATCTTCGACTATTTCTGACGCATTTCCGGCAAAGTCAGTTAAGTCATAATTGACATTATCGTCTTCAAACGTTACCGGCAAGTCGATCTGAACATTTGTAGGAGTAGTAAACTGTACATCATCCCAGAAATAAGTCTTTTCCCCCGCTGTAGCTCCGTCCGTTCCAAAGTTGAAAAAGATGGAGGCTTTCGAATAGGTATTATCTAAATTCAACGGTGCAGTACCCATTACCTCCTCGGAAAAGTCGAAGACAAGGGTGTCCCATTCCATGGCAACAGTCGTATTGACTTCAGTTTCTACACTGATAGCTGCATCGTTGGCATCTTCTACTTTTAAGCGTACCGGCGTACCAGCATCAGGCGACCAGACACGGACGGTCATGGTCGTCGCATTGGCTGTAAAAGGTATTGGGTTGGCAAATCCGTTATTACCCATAGTTGTACCAGCGAAGGTGGCAGCCATATCTGTTTTTGTAGATTGGGCTACCGTATTCGTCGGATCGGTAGGGTCTTCAACAATTTCCGATGCATTACCGGCAAAATCGGTTAGATCATAATCAACATTATCATCTTCAAAGGTAACGGGTAGGTCGATCTGGTCACCAGAAGGAGGAACAAATTGTACATCATCCCAGAAGTAGGTCTTGGCGCCAGCGGTAGCCCCATCGGTGCCGAAATTGAAGAAAATGGTTGCTTTATCATACGTGCTATTCAAATTGATAGGAGCAGTGCCCATAGCTTCGTTTGTAAAGTCAAAGACGAGCGTATCCCATTCCATGGCAACTGTTGTCAGCACTTCAGTTTCTACACTGATGGTTGGATCATTGGAGTCTTCCACTTTCAAGCGTACCGGAATACCGGCATCAGGCGACCAAACGCGGACGCTCATTTCTGTGGCATTGCCTGTAAACGGGATTGGATTGGCAAATCCATTATTGCCCATGGTTGTACCAGCAAAAGTAGCAGCCATATCTGTTTTAATGGTCTGAGCCACTGTATTGGTCGGATCAGTCGGATCTTCAACAATTTCTGAAGCAGTTCCGGCAAAATCTGTTAGATCGTAATCGACGTTATCGTCTTCAAAGGTCACTGGTAAATCGATTTGGTCAAGACCGGGAGGAGGACAAGGTGCTGCAAATGGAACGGTGATATCCATCGGACTCAATTGCCAGTTGCCGGCAAATGACTCTTTACTCCACAATACATTTAAGGTCACATCAGCAGGAGATGTTGCCCAGGTCAATGTTCGGCTGATCTTTCCGGGAACAGAAAAATCTTCGTCGGAGATCATGGCGCCGCTACCGTTCGCAATTAGCAAAAAGTCAACAGGATCCGCATTAGCAGATTCTATTTCTACGATCATAGAGGTATCACTGATATTAGCAATGGTCAAGAAGATAGCCGAAGCAGTTTCCGCAGGAAGCCCCAGGTGTTGAACCTCCGTTTCGCAGAAGTCTGAAGTCATAGAGGTATCGGTAGAAGGGATGAATTGAACATCATCCCAGAAATAGGTCTTTTCACCAGCAGTAGCACCATCCGTTCCAAAGTTGAAAAAGATAGAAGCTTTGTCATAGGTATTATTTAGGTTTAAAGCTGCTGTCCCCATCACTTCATTAGAGAAGTCGAAAGTAAGCGTATCCCAAGCCATCGCTACAGTCGTCATGGCTTCGGTTTCTACTGAAATGCTTGCGTTAGAAGCATCTTCCACTTTTAATCTTACTGGGATATTGGCATCAGGTGACCAAACCCGAACACTCATTTGAGTAGCATCATTGGCAAATGGTACTGGATTGGCAAAGCCATTATTACCCATCGTGGTACCGGCAAAGATTTCTGCCATATCTGTTTTCGTAGATTGAACTACCGTATTTGTAGGATCGGTCGGATCTTCCACAATTTCTGAGGCGTTACCTGCAAAATCTACCAAGTCATAATCAACATTATCATCTTCAAAGGTGACGGGCAAATCAATTTGATCGCCGCTGGGAGGAACAAACTGTACATCATCCCAAAAGTAGGTCTTGGCGCCGGCGGTAGCTCCATCCGTACCAAAGTTGAAGAAGATGGTTGCTTTATCATACGTGTTGTCAAAGTTGATAGCTGCTGTACCCATCACTTCATTAGAGAAATCAAAGAAAAGGGTATCCCATTCCATGGCCACGGTAGTCAGCGTTTCAGTTTCTACACTGATTGCTGCATCATTGGAGTCCTCTACTTTTAAGCGTACCGGAATACCGGCATCGGGCGACCAAACGCGGACGCTCATTTCCGTAGCATTACCGGCAAAGGGGATCACACTGGCAAATCCATCGGGCCCCATTGTCGTACCGGCAAAGATATCTGCCATATCGGTTTTGATGGTCTGGGCAACAGTGTTGGTCGGATCAGTAGGATCTTCCACAATAGAAGAAGCGGCTCCGGCAAAATCCGCAAGTCCATAATCGACATTATCATCTTCAAAAGTGACCGGAAGGTCGATTTGGTCAAGGCCTGGAGGAGGACAGGGTGCTGCAAAAGGAACGGTGATTTCCATTGGGCTCAATTGCCAGTTGCCGGCAAATGACTCCTTACTCCACAATACATTTAAGACAACATCAGCAGGAGGTGCAGCCCAGGTTAGTGTCCGGCTGATCTTTCCGGGGACAGAAAAATCTTCGTCCGAGATCATAGCACCGCTACCGTTCGCAACTAATAATAAGTCAACAGGATCCGCATTAGCAGATTCTATTTCTACGATCATAGACGTATCGCTAATATTAGCAATAGTCAAGAAAATAGCTGAAGCGGTTTCTGCAGGAATGCCCAGGTGTTGAACTTCTGTTTCGCAGAAATCTGAAGTCATAGAAGTATCGGTAGAAGGAATGAATTGTACATCATCCCAGAAATACGTCTTTTCACCAGCCGTAGCACCATCCGTACCAAAGTTGAAGAAAATAGATGCTTTATTGTAGGTGTTTAGCACATTTAAGGGAGCCGTGCCCATAGCCTCGTTGGAGAAGTCAAAGACCAAAGTATCCCATGCCATAGCAACGGCAGTTGTAGCTTCTGTCTCCACACTAATTGCTGCATCATTGGAGTCTTCTACTTTTAGTCGCACCGGAGTGCCGGCGTCAGGCGACCAAACACGGACGCTCATTTGCGTAGCATCGCTGGCAAAAGGGATTGCGTTGGCAAAACCGTTATCCCCCATCGTCGTACCGGCAAAAGTGGCGGCCATATCTGTTTTGGTAGATTGAACAACCGTATTCGCAGGATCAGTCGGATCTTCCACAATAACGGAGGCATTACCTGCAAAATCTACTAAGTCATAATCAATGGTATCGCTTTCAAAGGTAACCGGTAAGTCAATTTGAGCGCCGGTAGGTGGGATAAATGCTACATCATCCCAGTAGTAAGTCTTGGTGCCGGCGGTAGCTCCATCTGTTCCAAAGTTGAAAAAGATCGTAGCTTTACTGTAAGTATTATTCAGGTTAAGCGGAGCAGAACCCATGGCTTCGTTAGAAAAGTCAAAAACCAAGGTATCCCAAGCCATCGCTACCGTTGTCAACAATTCGGTTTCTACACTGATGGCAGGGTTGCTGGCATTTTCTACTTTCAATCGTACAGGAACATCGACATCGGGTGACCAAACACGGACGCTCATTTCTGTGGCATTGCCGACAAAAGGAATAGAATTGGCAAACCCGTTTACTCCCATTGTCGTACCGGCAAAGGTAGCCGCCATGTCGGTTTTAATAGTTTGGGCAACAGTATTGTTAGGATCGGTAGGGTCGATCACAATAGAGGAAAACGCACCTGCAAAATCCGATAAATCGTAATTTATGGTATCTTCTTCAAAGGTGACCGGTAAATCGATAAGGTCAGTGGGTGGAGGAAGAAACTCCACGTCATCCCAGAAATAGGTTTTTTCTCCTGCAGTAGCACCATCCGTTCCAAAATTAAAGAAGATGGATAACTTATTGTAGGTATTATCAAAATTAATAGCAGCAGTACCGTCCACCTGGTTAGTGAAGTCAAAGGTGAGCGTTTCCCAGCCCATCGCAACGGTAGTCGTATCTTCCGTTTCTACACTTATACCAGGATCATTGGAATCTTCTACCTTTATCCTCACCGGGGTGTTCGCATCCGGTGACCACACCCGTACTTGAATGCGGGTGGCATGAACAGAAAAAGGAATCGGATCATCAAATCCATTAGTACCAATGGTGGTTCCTGCAAAGAGTGCAGCGGATTCGAGTTTTACAGATTGGGCAACCATATTATTGGGATCGGTAGGATCCACTACAATACTAGAAGCATTACCCCCAAAATCTGCAAGATCATAATCGAGGGTGTCATTCTCGAATGTGACCGGGAGATTGAGTTGGCTAAAGCCCTGTATGGTTAAGAGCATTAAAAATAATAAAGTGATAAATCGCATATTTGGTGTTTTTATGTAATGAAGTTTATTCGATTAAAAAATGAATTAGGTTTTTACAAGTATTTTTTCAAGTTCTTCTAGTGATTTTCCTTTGGTTTCGGGTACTTTCCAGATGATGAATATCAACCCAAAAACGGCAAAAATGCCATACAGCAGGAAGGTGGTAGAATTGCCAAAGTACGTGAGCTCCCAAGGGAACAGGACTTGTACTAAGAATGAAACAGTTGAGTTAATAAAACCAACAAAAGAAATCGCAAAGCCCCTGATCTGATTGGGAAAGAGTTCGGAGAACAATACCCACATGACGGGTCCTATAGAAATGGCAAAACAAGCAACAAATCCTAGTATCCCAACCAATATAATAGTAGGGTTCAATTTTACTGAGGCGGTGATGAGATTAGACTCATATTTTTTGACTACTTCATCTCCTAGTGTTTCGTCGATTGCCGCCTTGTAGAGCAGGTCATTTTCATAGGTCTTATCGACCATTGCACCTAGTGCTGTCCGGTCTATATCTTTCGGTAGTTGTTCGATGGATTCTTCTGTCAGGGTGTAAGTAGCCTGCCCAAAACCATAAGCCAAAATAGACATACAGATTACGATCCCGGACACTCCGAAAACAAGTAAGGGCTTTCGGCCCAATTTATCAATAAAAGCAATGGCTAAAATGGTAAACACTAAATTGACCACTCCTACCAAAATGGCCTGGGAAAAAGAGGCATCAGTACCGATTCCTGATTGTTCAAAAATCATTGGTGCGTAGAAGAATACGGAGTTAATCCCCGTGATTTGTTGTAAGACGGATACCACTACGCCAATAGTGATGACCAGTCGGAGACTAGGTTGAAAGAGTTCTCCAATTTTGGTGAATAAATCTTTATTAATACCGGTGATCTGTTGTAGAACGGATACGACTACGCCAATGATCTGTTGTAGAACGGATACGACTGCGCCAATGGTAATAACCACCAATCGGAGACGGGGTTGAAAGAGTTTTCCAATTTTGGTTAATAAATCTTTTAATAAATCATTTAAATCTTTTAATAAATCTTTTAAGTTTGGTTTTTCTTTTGTCGGGGGGGATAGGTGAATGCTAGCTCTTACCTCTTCCAACTCTTTTTCAGCAACCTCTGCATCATTGGCTCTTTTCATAATCTTAAGCGCCTCGTCAAACTTTCCCTTCATGATCAGCCAGCGAGGACTCTTGGGAACGAGATAGAGCCCGAAAAAGTAAAGAATGGCAGGTAACATTTCCAAGCCAAGCATCCAACGCCAGTTGTACTCATCAAATTTCAGTGCCTGCGTCCAGGCAGCATCGGACTTACCCCACTGCAGGATCAGGTAGTTGGTGAAAAAGGCTACCGAAATACCGATAACTATATTTAGTTGGTTAAAGGAGACCATCCTTCCCCGAAGGTTAGGAGGGGAGATTTCGGCAATATACATAGGAGCAAGAATAAGGGAGGCGCCTACTCCAATCCCTCCGATCATGCGCGCAATTACCAGGAATAGGAAACTTGGAGCAAATGCCGATCCCACAGCGGAGATAAAATAAAGGGTGGCGGCTATTTTTAATATCAATCGCCGCCCATACTTATCACTCAGTGGCCCTGAAACCATCATGGCCAGGGTTGCGGTAAGCGTTAATGAACCCACCGCCCAGCCAAGCTCTAATTTGGTGAGGTTAAACTGGATTTCAATAAATTTGTTAACACCGGAAATTACAGAAGCGTCAAATCCCATCAAGAACCCACCAAGCGCTACGATTAACGCTGTTCTTATTATAAATTGTTGCCTTTTATACATACAAATTCTACTAATAAGGGAGAAAGTCCCTTCATTTTGTGCAAAATGAAGGATCTTTCTCCCAGTGAGTAATATTTTCCTTATTCAAACTGATTAGACTCGGTATGATTGATATAGAGTTGGTAGGACTCTACAGTTTTACAATTTTACCGGTAGTAGAAACGCCGTCGACGGTAAGGCTGTAGAAATATACGCCTGCTGGGTATGAATTGTTATTCCAGTCAAACCGATATTCACCTGCTGGTTGTTCTTCATTTACCAACACCTGTAATTCTCTTCCTAAATGGTCTAAGATGGACAGGGTGACATCACCTCCCTTGGTTAACTGATACTCAAAAGTAGAGTTGCCAGAAGTTGGATTTGGATAACTGGAGATGGTACTTAAAACAGGTTGCTCCTCTTCGGTGTTGATGACAAGATCTCCGGTGTAATCAAAATTGTCAAAGTAATATTGATCACTGGTGAAGGTTCCCGGATCGAAAAGAATAACGACCTTATTAACCGTGGCTCCTACAGCAGCGTCTGGAGTATAATCCAATACATCCCACTCTGAAGAGGATTCTGTATCATCAGTCAAAATTTCCACATCTGTAGTCGTCCCGTTAGCGTCTTCAAATTGCAAAGTGATCTGAACCGTTGTAGGGGCTGCGGGATCCCAAACATCTAAAGCGAATTCAGTGTCCGACTCTACCGTAAAAGGAGTTTGGAAATAGCCTACGATGACATCAAATTCCTCCCCCCCATTTCGAGTGTAAGTTGCGCAGTATTCTGTTGGGTTAAATACTGGATCGGGATTAATCACCCGACGGAAGTTAATGGTACTGTGAGAGAAGGTGAAATTGACGTTTTGGTTGCATTCGAAATCAGCAAGGTTTCCAAACGTTGGTGGGAGCGGGTCACACGGATCTGTTGCAAACTCAGGCCCCATCAGGTTGTCCCAATAGTAGGTGTCACTTGTGTTGGAATCCGGATCGAACAGAATGATCAATCGGTCTACATTGTCATTCGCGACGGATGCATCTGGTTGATTATCAAAAGTAAAGGTCAAGGTCTCCCAAGCGTTCGTCACGGTTGTTTGCGTTAGATAAACACTATGTCTTCCAACAGGAAAATTATCAGGCTGTGCAAGCGTACTATTTTCAAGTGTAATTTGAATAGTAGTTCCTGCGGTAGGGCTCCACACATCGATACTTATTTGCTTAGCTCCGGATACATAATCAGATAGGTCAGCCATCTCAGCATCTATGATAATCACATCGAAGGCATCACCTGGATTACGCGTGTATTCAGCTGCTACCTGACTGGTATTAGCTCCCGAGCGATCAGGGTTCAAATTATAGGGGATAAACGTTCCGCTAACAAAATCATAAGTGCCGAACCGGCTATCCTCAAAATTATCCCAGGTCGTTTGACCAAAACCAATGGTCAACGAAGAGAATAAAAATAAAACAACAAGGTATAAGTTCTTCATAAGAAATAGTTTATTGATTGATAGGTTGATAAACACGTACATAGTCGACTTCCATAACTTGAGGGAATACAGTAGTATCATCGGGATTGCCCGGAAGATTTCCTCCAACTGCAATATTGAGTATTAAATGGAAAGGTTGATCGAAGGGCCACGGATAAGGCAGCGTAGTAGACCGGGTGTTGGGTTCTCCGTACTTTTCACCATCTACCATAAATTGTATACAATCCTCTGTCCATAAAACGGAAAAAACATGATAATCATCGGCAAAGGTGCCTTCTTCCAAGGTGTAATAAGAACTCGTAAATCTCCATCTGTCAGGAAATTCTTGTCCATAGTGGATGGTGCCAAGTACTTCACTGGGGGTTTGGCCAAGCAACTCCATGATATCAATTTCTCCGCTTGCTGGCCATATTCCGTAGGTAGTATCTGTAGGAAGCATCCAGATAGCTGGCCATAAGCCCTGGCCCTGCAGGAGTTTGGCCCGAACATCAACCCTCCCGAAAGTCCAGTCCCCTTTGTTTTTGGTGACCATTCTGGTGGAGGTGTATTGGTGTTTGTCGAGATATAGTGGATTTTCTTTAATGGCTTTGATGACCAGACGACCGTTGGAGACATAGACATTTTCAGGTCTGTCAGTGTAATATTGCAGCTCATTATTCCCCCAGCCGCAAAGGCCCTCACCTCTGTCACAACCATCTCCCAAATCAAATGACCATTTAGAGGCGTCTATCTCCGTTCCATCAAATTCATCCTCCCACACGAGTTGGTAGTCTTCAAGATCCTCTAAGAAATTACATCCTCCCAATTCTTCGGAATCTTTACAACCAATCAACAAAACTATACAGCAAAATAAAACAGAGGTGAATTTAAATTTCATTCTTGAAAAATTTTGGAAAAAAAGATTAGTGACAAATATAATAGCTTAACGATTTTTCGAAGAAGGAAGAAGGTACATCTTACCTACATCCTCCTATAAATTTATTACATCAACACTACATCATATCTATTTTTTAATTAAATTTGGCCATTTGTTATGTATTTATTTTCAAGTATTTAGAAAAATAACAAAGATATCCGTATTATTTATGCTCTTTCTCAAATAAATTTGGCCTTGCAGATTTTAAAAATATATATTTTTCTTGTTATTGTCAGTTTGACGTCGATCTGTAGTCTTGCCTATTCGCAGGTCGGGACTCCATTTGTTACTCATTTTTCGAAATCCGATTACCAAGGAGGAACTCAAAATTGGGATATCATCCAGCAGCACAACAACTACATTTTTATAGGGAACAATAAGGGATTACTTGTGTTCGATGGTGCTGATTGGAATATACGCCCTTTACCAAATAAAACGATCGTTCGTTCCATCAAAGTCCATCAAAATGGTGTTATTTATATTGGAGGGCAAGATGAAATTGGTTTTTTGGACCAGCATGAAAACGGTGAGTTCTTTTATAACTCGCTGAAACCGCTCATTCCAGAAAACTATCAAAATTTTGATGATGTCTGGGATATTTTGGTAGATAACGATCGAGTTGTTTTCTGCACACAACAAAAATTATTTATCTACGAAAATGGCGCCTTTCAGATCGTTCCGGTCGCTGGAACCCGCCTGGAAAGTTATTTTAACCATTCTGGTAAGTTAATCTTTCAAGATTTTAACAATCAATTGTTTTACCTTAATGAAAATAACCTGGATTCACTTCAATGGAGTACCAAATTTAATACTATCCATGTCACGTCCTTGCTCCCCCTGAACCAGGATTCCACCCTTGTCGTTTCAAAATCTAGCGGGTTATTTATTTGGGATAATAACCAACTCTCTTATCTTGATTCCCGAGCTTCAGACCGACTCAAAACGTATAGAACTTTTTGTGGAATTCATTTAAAAGATTCAAGATTTGCGATTGGTACGCCCCAAAACGGGTTGCTCATTATTAATTCAAAGGGAGTTGTTTTGATGCACCTGAATACATCCAATGCGCTTCAAAATAATACCGTTCTTTCCCTTTTTCAGGATAACGAAAGTAATCTGTGGCTCGGATTAGATAATGGCATTGATTACGTGGAGATCAATTCTCCATTTTCAAGAGTAGGTTCTGAGATTGGGATTGAAGGAACGGGGTACGTCTCCACTTTATACGATAATAAATGGTATTTCGGTACCAACCAGGGAGTCTTTGCTATACCAAGGAAACGGCTGGAAAGAGGATTAAGCAATGGGAGATATGCTTTTGAGGTTAGCCCGTACGGTCAGGTATGGAGCTTTAACCATCTGGAAGATCAATTCATTATTGGGTTACATGAGGGCGCTATTCAGGTTGATGATAAACAGACATCTGCTTTCTCAAGTGTAAACGGCGTGTGGAAGATAATTCCTCTTCAATCTGATCCTGAATATGCATTAATGGGGACTTATGCCGGATTTTACCTATTAAAAAAAGACGATAAAACATCACGAAACAACTGGCGGTTAGTGAAAAAGCTTAATGGGTTTGAGGAGTCTGCTCGCGTTATCGCCCGGGATGCTAATGGTTATATCTGGGTTTCTCACGCCTATAAAGGCTTATTTCGTTTAGCTATTGATTTGGAAGATGAGAGGATCAAAGAGGTTCGGTATTTTGATGATTCTTTTGGCCTGCCCTCTGATATTTCTATTAATGTTCTGAAAATTAAAGAAGAGATCCTATTTACTACCTCTGATGGAATTTATCAATACGAGGCTGATTTAGATACCTTTGTACGGGATTCTATTTTAAATCAACTATTTGGAGGTGCGCGAGATGTGCATAGACTCTTGGAGGATGAACTGGGGAATATATGGTTCTCCATTGATCAAGAGTTTGGCATGTTGGAAGTACGTGAAAAAGGTTTGGTCAATCAGTTCGATATTCGCTTTTTTAATCAATTTCAGGATGAGTTAGTTGATGGTTTCGAGCATATCTACGCTCATGATCCGGAAAACATCTTTATCGCTTCTGAAAATGGATTTATCCATTTCAATAGTTTGAAATTGGACGCGGTATCAAACGAATTTAAGGTCATTTTGAATGAGGTTTGGGGGTTAAAAAGAGACAGTATTATTTTTGCAGGTAGCTTACTCAATTCAAAAGAACTGTTAAATACTGCCATTTTGCCAAATAAGCAAAATGCGCTGAGATTTTCCTTTTCAGCTCCTTATTTCGAGCAATTTGAACATGTTAAATACCGGTACTGGTTAAAGGGGTATGATGAAAATTGGTCGGATTGGAGCAGAAAAACAGAAAAAGAATACACTAATCTCCATGCCGGAGACTATGAATTTAAGGTTCAGGCGATCAATGCATATGGGGTGAAAAGTACGGAGTCATCTTTCCGGTTTATGATTACAGCGCCTTGGTATGCAACATTTTGGGCATATATTATTTACGTATTATTTTTTTGCGGCGGTGTTTTATTGATCTATTACAGGGGGCAAAAAAACTTTAAAAAGAAGACTGAGGAGTTGAAACAACAGCAAGAGGAGGCGTTTAAACGAAAAGAAAGTACGTTTAAGGAAAAAGTAGAAAAATCAGAAGCAGAAATCATTCAGCTCCGCAATGAAAAACTGAAAGCTGAAAACACCTACAAAACCAGTGAGCTAGCCTCGGCCACTATGCATCTCGTACAAAAAGGAGAGCTTATGCAAAAGCTAAAAAAAGACCTTAAGGAATTGCTCTCAAATGCATCAAAAGAGAATGCCAGGAAAATCAATCAACTCATTCGGACAATTGATCAAGACAGCCAGCTCGATGATAGCTGGAACCAGTTTGAATTGTATTTTGATCAGGTACATACCAATTTCTTCCAGCGTCTTCGACAAAATTTTCCCGAATTAACACCTAAAGATCAACGTTTATGCGCTTATTTGCGCATGAATTTATCTACTAAAGAGATCGCCCCGCTTATGAATATCTCCGTAAGAGGAGTAGAGATCAGCAGGTACCGTTTGCGAAAGAAACTGGAGTTGAATTCAGAGGTTAACCTTGTTGATTTTATGATGAAAATCTAAAGAAAAATGTTTATTCAAAAACATACGCCCTAAAGCAGAAGGTTTGGTGACCCGAAAAATAATGGTTCTTTTCGAGTCACCAAATAACTGATTCTATTCGTTGACATAAAACGGGAAATTGGCAGTAGCCGCATTTCCGTTGCCATCATATGCATAGAGAAACAGGCGATAGGGGCCTGGTTGAGCCGGGGCTCTGAACATTAGTTTACCACCGCTGTTGGTCAGGATCTTTAGCGGTACCGCATCCGGGCGATCCTCTGCATCTCCTCCTGTTTTAATGTCAGTACTTTCGGGAAGTAACTCCCATTTGTAGTCAATTTTGTCGCCCTCGGGATCCGTAATAGCTGCATCAACCGATACTTTTTGACCGGAATTGACATACAAACTTTCATAAGCAGTTTTGTTATTCAGCGTATAAGAAGAAATGCTCGGCGCTCTATTTTCAGGCCAGGATCCCGTCCAGACATATTCCAGTACGTCCATCACCTCTGTTTCAGTTCCGTCAGGAAGGAATACTCCGTACCAGGTTGGGGTGGTTTCCTGCTTCTGCCCCCAAAGGAATACGTATGAACCAATACATTTTTCCTGGTCTTGGTAGATTCCTTTTTGATATCGTAGTTTGTAGGCAGCTGCTTTTTCGGTGCTGGTCTGCTCTATAGGTACGTTCCATTCTGTTTTGGGTACTTCCCAGTGTCCGGTAGGTCCCCATTCGGTGATGACGTAGGCTCCTTCCCATCCTGCAGCGCGAAATACTTTGTCCGCTCCTAACAACTCCCCGTAAGTGTTTACGCCATACACATCTATGTGAGGAGCTCGTTCCTGCACAAGCTGAATCTCTGCAATGTCAAAGCCTGCAGTGACGGTCATGGTGGGATGATGAGGATCGACTTCGTGTACCATCTTTGCAATGTCATTTAGGGCATTCCACATTTTAAAGTCAGAATAGAAAAGGTCGGTTTCATTTCCTATACACCACATTAATATAGCAGGGTGATCTTTGTAGGTTTTTACAATCTCTGTAAATCGGGCTAATTGAGATGCGACAGCCTTGGAATCGTCATAGTCAAACCCCTGCCGTTCTTGTCCCATCCACAAACCGAATAAAACAGTCATCCCTCTTTTATGAGCTTCATCTAGTGCTTCATCAGCAAAATCAGCACTCCATATTCTGACGCTATTGGCACCATAAGCTTTGGCCTTGTCCAGATAAACGTGCCCGCCAACACCTTTTATGTAGTATGGCTTTCCTTCTCTGATCAGTTCCCATTTATCACCATTTTTTTCAACTGAAACCGGAATAGGACCGTCAGACTGCTGACTCCATAAAATTGACCCGACAGTAGAAAAAATTAGAATAAAAATTAAAATAAATGACTTCATGTTGTTTATTAAATTTGTGTATTATAATTTCGGAAGAAATTACTTAAACCCTCAAAATTGAGCAAACTAAATTGGGTGTGATGTAGTGATGATGTAGTTTTTATTGCCTTGGATGTAGGGTTGATGTATTATTGTTTTCTAAAAAGATGAAATCCAAATCTAATTTTGTTAGATACCTTTTTAAAATTGCCTATGATGCAAATTTACTTACAATTAGATCCCTGTATTCTGAAGAAAACAGGATCCGCAAAACGAAATACCTTTTGTTGTTTAACACTAATAACAGGTATTCTGTTGTTTCTTTTTCCAATTCTTTCCAACGGGCAGGAAGCTTTTATGTCTTCTCTGGATTTCAATTTGCAGAAAGCAGAAATTTTTGATGCAGAACAACCTGAAAAACGGAACGATACGCTGTTAGTTAGCAACTTGCCAAAGCGAATACCGGAAGTAAAATCAATGATTTCAACTGATCCTGATTTAGAGCTTAGAAAGAAATCTCTTAATCTAAATGTGTTTGGTTATTATCGTTTGTTTTTGTATTACAGGAATATTGCTCCTTCCGTTTCTCCATTTGAACGTTCTTACGGCGTTGGTGACGGTTATCGGGAACCGATGTTATCTCTTAATGTAACGGCGCGCCCTAATGGAAAAACAAGTTTTGGCACAGAATTATTCCTTTTTACTCCTTATTTAGGAACTGGCCCCGTCGACAATGTTTTTGAAATGAACCTGGGGCTAAACTTCTATGGAAATTTTCGAACCGAGGTCGGAAATTTCGGAGTGCGGGCAGGTGGTATTCATTGGTATAACCTGAGCCCTTTTACCATGGGGGTTTATCAGGTACTTGACCGCTTCAGTATTTTTGATCGGACGCCTTGGGAAGGTGTTAACAATACAGAAAAATACGATAGCTATTATCAAACGGGTTCTGTTAATGTCGGAGACTTGAGATGGAATTTTCAGCCTTTCCAGGGTATTATTCTGGATGGTTCGCGACTACCTGGAGATATTAACTTCAGCCTGATGTGGGGAAAAACCCAACCCAACGGTGGCTTGCCGAATGCAGAAGAGGATCCGATGAGTACCGTCTTTAATATGGGAGTTGGTGGTAATGTCCCCAATTACCAGGGCTTTAACGGTACTGCCAGAGTGTTGCCGAGTTATATTACGGGAGGAAGAGTTGTTAAAACTTTTGGCAAACAAAACAGCCAGGTAGCGCTGAACTCGCTGATCAATATCACCAATCTTGATAGTTTGAGCGACCGGCAGCGGAACTACGAGGTGCATACCGTTTCTTTTGATATTAATATTGATGAAGTCAATATTAGCGGTGAATTAGGCGGCGGACGATTTGTCGGTCAAAATTATGCACCGGGGTGGGCGGAAGCGCTCATGGTACGTGTCAAAACATCTAAAGACCTCACCCTGATTCCTTTAGATGTTCAACTCTATCAGATTGGTGCAGACTATTTCAATCAAAATGGAGAAGTGGTTACCAATTCGAATCCGAATATCCAGAAAGAATTTGCTACCGATTTGCCTGCAGGAAATATTTCAGCAGGGGGGTTATTGACTCAAGTTAACCAACTGGCGCATAATCGACGCGGACTAAACATAAATACAGGTATTGAAATTGGGAACGCCAAGTTCAACGTGGGGTGGGGGATCGCCCAGGAACTGGAGGCGCTTTCCTCTGAAATTACCTTTATTCATCGGGTCAATGGCCTGGCCATTTCCCGGTTATACAATCCTTTTCCAGCCAATGCAACGGCAGCTACTACCTATGGCCCCAATAACCGTAAATTTACTTTCTTCAGGGGGGCGGCAGAGGTTATCACCACCACTGATATAGACCCCGCTACAGCTGGAGCTACGACCAAAAAGTTTTATAATACCGTCGACCTCCAGGGTAAATATAAAACCAGCATATTTGGTAAACCACTTTATCTGTTTTATCTGGGCTCTTTTAGCTCCGCAAAAGTGGATGCTTCACTTATCCCCGTCCTTAGTGACGACAGTTATATCTTTGTACAATACCACGAATTAGATATTTACTATGAACTGTTTGACCGCTTTATTCTAACCGGTTATTTAGGCCTCGAAAATGCGCGGGGAGGTCGGTTTACCGAGTGGGACCCCGAAACGCAACTACCCCGAGATCAGCTGACGACCGGTATCGGAACCGGATTTGACTGGATGGTTGCCGATAATGCCGGCCTCTATTTCCGTTGGCGCTGGATTGATTTTGAAGACCGGAATTCATCCGTCGATTTTTTCTCAGGCGAAGAAGCCACCTTTGAATTAAAAATCTACTTTTAATCTATAGTTTATGAATCAATATTTACCAATACTACTTCCTGTTTTCATGCTCTTTATGCTTAATCCATTATTGAGTCAGGAAGAAGAAGACAACAAGAAAGTCCGTTTTAATGGCCTGGGTAGAACAAATATTCTACATACAGAGATCGACGGTAATATAAAAGATACGGATACCTCCACCGTGAACCAGCTTTCTGATGGAGAATTTTTACTGGATTTGGCCATTAACGCAACGCCAAATAAAGTCACTGAAATTCAAACCATCCTGAGACTGAGAAATGAATTCGGCGGGTTCTTTGGAGCAGGGATATCTGTTGAAGTCCGGGAACTCTGGGCCAGAGGGATCATAGGCAAAAAACTGAAATACAGGGTAGGGGATATGGATGTAGAAATGACTCCCTATACCTTATTCATCCCTTTAGAAGAAGGAACAGTCAACGAGCCGGAAATCTTTCAGCCTCAAAAAGAAGTTATTTATTACGAACAATTCTACATCAACCCACATTCCAGACGACTCCAAGGGGGAAAGTTAGACTTTGGACTTAGATCTTCAAAGATCATAAAGGACATCGATATGATGGGATTTGCAGCCAGAATTGCCGGAACTGACTTTTTTACGATCCCTTCGCGATTTATTGGAGGTGCGCAGCTCGATTTAGTTTCATATAAAATAGATTCTATTGGTTTTCAGGTAGATGCCGGTGCAAATTTAGTGCATACGTGGGATGACCTGCAGTCAGGGGAAGCAACAGAGGGGATGAGAAATACGGTACTTACCTTTGATTTCGACGTAACCGGATATGAGAATGAGTCTTTCGGTGTTCATCTATTGGGAGAGGTTGGGCAGTCCATGGTTGAATTTATGGCTGATTCCACTATCGTTAGGCCCGGAGGAGAGGACGAAGAAATTAAAGTGGCAAGATTAGATGAAGATGACTATTTTATAGAAATAGGGGCTATGGCAGAACTGAAAAAACTGGGACTAGAATTATCTGCCATGTATATGGATGTTGGTCCTGACTTTTTTAGTACCGGTGCCCAAAGTAGAAGAATAGATTTAACTCGTGAAAAGACATTTTATAACCGAATCGGAAATGACCGGATGGTTAGAATGCCTAACTTATTTGATATTTCAAGAGACCGGGCATTATATTCCTTCCAATTATCAGATCAATTAATGCCCTTTGACCTGCGGTATTCCAATACGCTGCCGTACGGAAATGCTACTCCCAACAGAAGGGGGCTACACTTGGCAGCTGATTATAAAGAGAAAATGAATATTGTAAATGCCCGGGTGGATGCCTACTTTTTAGAAGAGATTAGAGGCCAGGGAACACCTGAGTTGAAGTCCTTTACTTTATTGAGAGGAGCGGTGGATTTCAATATCAATCAGCTGACAGGCTGGAGAAACAAACTTCAGCTAACCCTTGGGGCACAGATAGAAAGTACCCAAAGAGACGGCCTGGAAATAGAACAGGTAGATTTAAACTCCAACCTGATCGAATTAGGTCTTCAAGCTGAATTATTCTCCAATTTTGATCTTTTGATCGGTGCAAAATTATTTACTTCAGAAGGCTCAGACTATGTACCGACTATCGAAGGATTTAACGACATCCAGGACTTTCCAGCAAGAGTGGTTGTTGACGATACGGAGCAATTGCTGGCTGCCGGTCTGAGATATCGCTTTACCGAAGATATCTACCTCACAGCACAATATCAACAGTTTTCCTTCGAACGTGCCACAGATGCTGTAAACGCCTATGATCTTAGACAGATTTTTGTGTTATATAATATGAATTTCTAAACCTTTGAACCTTAAAGCAAATTAATAATATATGAGATATCGAATTTTTACTTTTTTACTTTTTACGGGGTTGGTTCTGACCAATTGCAGTCGCGATACCGAAGACTTTGAGGGGCCGTTCCTAGTCGATCGATTTGGTGATTTTACCTTAGTAGAAGGATTGGAAGTTAGTACAGATTCTGTTGATTTTTCAGCCGGTGAAAGGGTTACGTTCTCTGCACGGTTTAATAAAAGAGTGGACTGGATCGTTCGGATTACAGGAAAAGAAAGCGGATCCATCAAACGGGTGGTCGGGTTTGACAACAACCTTAATGCAGATAATGCCGTTTGGACAGGAGGTACTACTGTTTTACCCTTATTCCGTGCCGAACCTTGTCTGGTAGAACTTATTATCCCGGAAGCAGATTCTCTAACGTTGACTGATTCTGTAGTAATAAAAGGATCGAAAGTGTTTGCCGGAGGAGTCTTTTATGATTTTGAAGAAGATCCCGGAAATAATGCGGAGTTTGGGAATTTCGAATTCGAATTTTCTCCAAATACGGGCAGGAAAAATGATGGGTTGGCCGCCCAGGGAGAGTGGTATTACCTTTTTGAAGGAACGGATAATGTAGTACCTAACTTCTTTGTCGGAGTAGTTAATTTCCTTTCCGTTCTCTCAGGTGACACTTATGCTCAATTGCCAACTACTGTTCCTGAAGATCTGTGGTTTAATATGTTTTTGTATCATGATGGCAGCCCCCACGGGATAGCCGTTATTCAATTTGTTTTCGATTCGAATGATTCCGGTGCGTTTGAGGATGGACAGGATGACCTCTTTCAGCTAGAAGGGGACTTTCCATTAAGCTGGACGGGTTGGAGGCAATTTTCTCATACGATGGCAGATGTGGGAATGACACAAGAGCAACTTCAAAAATTGGTCGCTATTCGGGCACTTTTAATCTCCGACATGAATTCCCAGCCTAGCCCTCCATTACCTGTGCGTTTTGGACTAGATTTTATGATATTTACTGAAGATAGGCCTTTAGAGTTAGAATAATATTCAATTAGTTAATATAGATTTTTTATGAAATTGCTTAGTAAATCCTTTCCTTTTGTTGCATTATTCGCAGTCCTCTTGCTTTTTAGCGGATGCCTGGAAGTGAAAACGCTCACTCTTTATGACGGCGTCGAAAAAACACCCGCGCCGCCTAAACCCGAAAAGATCAGGAGTGTCGTTGAACCTATCATTTATGCGGATAACACACAAGATGTTTGGGGCTTGGAAGAAACCGAGTGTATACAAGCATCCGTTACCGACGAAGTGGTTGCCACCGGAGACCAGGCGTTGAAAGTGAGCTGGAATCGATATCTACCCAGTTGCGACTGGATAGGCTTTGGCGTTGGTTGGGATAATTGGATCGGGAAGGATTTGTCAGAAGTCATTGATTATGTTGCCATAGAAATGAGCGTTCGATCACAAGAAGGGAAGATGTTTGGTTTACCCATCGTGTTGACCTTAGAAGATTATAGTGGAGTGATGTCCTTTTCATACACTCAAAATAAATACTTTGAAAGGACCTTTATCGATGAAGAATGGCAAAAAGTAAGGGTTCCCCTTAATTCGTTTAATGACGAAGGAAAAGGTATTGATATGACCAATATTAAGCAACTGCAATTGGAATTACAACAGAGCGGTAAAGTCTATATCGATGATATCAAACTGGTCTTTTATGAGGAACCTGAGGTCGAACCATGGCTGGTAGAAGCGCCTCTTCCGAACCCTACAAATTTCCCTATCATGATCTTTGGAGATCAATTTATCAATGACAATGACTGGGGAATAATAAAAGATGATTGCCAGGAAATCAACTTATCAAGCACCGATGTTTATGAAGGACAAAAGGCTATTGAAGCCGACTGGAAAAACGATCCGGAAAATTGCTATTTGGTGGCTTTTGGAGCTAGTTGGCACAAATGGAATCCTGTAGATGTATCTTCTGTTATGGAAAGGGGAGCGATAGAGTTTATGATCAAAAATAAAGGGGAAGCTGCCTCCAATCTTCCTATCCGGGTAGGCTTGGAGGATTATGACAGAGTCATGCTGGAAACAACCCTTACGTCTGAATTTATTAAAAAGGATGCTTATGGCTTCGAATGGCAAAAAGTGACCATTCCTTTTACTGCGCTCAAAGGAAACGGTAATCCTCAGAATATAAAACATATGGTTTTCTGGCTGGATGAAACCGGCAATGTTTTAATCGATCAGATCCGGCTGGTCTTTTTGGAAAACAATTAAGTGAACTGTCTCCGCAATTGAAAGGTTTTTCCTAAACGGCTATAAAGCTCAGAAGCCTCCCGGTAATCCAACGTTTGCTGCCCATCAGAGAAGGCCTTCTCCGGCGTTTGATGTACTTCCATGATGACGCCATCAGCCCCTGCCATAACCGCTGCTAAAGCTACGGGCTCTACCTGTGCCCGTATACCAATACCGTGAGAAGGGTCTGCAATAACAGGTAAGTGGGTCTTTTCTTTTAAAAGGGCAATAGCATTGATGTCCATGCAGTTGCGATATGCATTTTCATAAGTCCGTATCCCTCTTTCACATAGCATAATCCGTTCATTCCCATTACTAAAAATATACTCAGCTGATTGTAATAGCTCATCAATGGTACCCGAAATGCCTCGTTTGAGTAATACCGGCTTATCAACTTTCCCCAAAGCATCCAGCAAGTTGAAATTCTGAGAGTTGCGGGCGCCCACCTGAAAAATATCCACATAAGGATGCATCTCTTCTATTTGCTCCACCATCATAACCTCCGTGATGATCTTGATTCCCAACGGATTAGCATGTTTGTACCAGTTTTTTAGCCCTTCAATGCCTAATCCTCTGAAAGAATAAGGCGAACTGCGTGGTTTATACACTCCTCCGCGCATAATTCGGATGCAGTTTTCTTGCAAGTGTTCTAAGGTTTGCACGATCTGCTCCTCCGATTCAATAGAGCAGGGGCCCGCCATAATGGTGAAATTATCAGAACCGATCTTGAGGTCGTGGCCAATATTAATTGCGGTATTCTTAACCTTCCACCTTTTAGATACCAATTTGTAGGCATCGCTTACCTGGTGAATGTCTCTAATACCACTCAGGTTTCCGATAGAACGAATGTCAAATTCTTTTTTACCGACACCAATGAGGTAATCCGCAAATTGCGTTTTAACATGCGAAGTCTTATAAGCGATCGCCTTGATTTGTTCTTCCAGGAGCTGTTTCTCCCGTTGGGTGATGTTAGGTTCTAATTGGATGATCATTTTTATTCAGTTAGTAGTTAGTAGTTTATAGTTAGATGAAAAATGGTTTTCTGTGTTCTCTGTGGTTTCTAAAGAAAACTTTACCTCTGTGATGCCCCCTTTTACCTCTGTGTTCTATGTGTTCTCTGTGTCTCTGTGGTCCTCAATTTAATTTCCATCATAGATTTTCCATCCCCTCTGATCTTATCTACAAACTCCCTGATAGCCCCCTCCAAATATTCGGAATCCGTTATTGCTTTAATAAAAGCACTTCCGATGATCGTCCCGCGTGCATATCGACAGGCAGTAGTAAAGGACTGATGGTCGGAAATACCGAAACCGATCAATCTGGGAGTGCTTAATTCTAAGTCTCGAATGCGCTTAAAATATTGAATCTGCTCCTCCGATATCCCCTTTTTTGCACCCGTGATGGAATTGTCGGCTACCATATAAATAAATCCCGTACTGAGCTCATCAATTTTTCGGATCCGCTCCGGAGAAGTTTGTGGAGTGATCAGAAAACTGATCGTTAGCCCATTTTCATTGATCAGCTGTTGATAATGCCGTTCATATTCGTAGATCGGCAGATCGGGAAGGATCAGCCCGTCGATTCCCGCTTCTTTGCACCTCTTGAAAAATGCCTGTTCCCCATACTGCATGATTTGGTTGATATAGCCCATATAGACCAGAGGAATAGTTGTCTCGCCCTTTAAAGACTCCAACTGCTCAAATAATAGATCGAGGGTCATCCCATTGCGTATTGCTTGTTGGCTACTTTTCTGAATAGTGGGCCCGTCGGCCATAGGGTCAGAATAGGGCATGCCAATCTCGATGAGGTCTGCTCCCGATTGTTCGAGTACTTTTATGATTTCCTGAGTGTCATCAAGGTTGGGAAATCCGGCTGTAAAATAGATGCTGAGCAGATTTTGCTGCCCGGATTGCATAAGTTGGGTTAGTTTATTCATGATTATTTATTCCTTTTGAGTAATTCAAGTAGGTATCCAAATCTTTATCTCCGCGCCCCGAAAGATTAATAACCACTACATCCTTAGGATGAAAGGTCTGCTTTTCCAGTACGGCAAAGGCATGAGCGGTCTCCAGCGCCGGAATGATGCCCTCTGTTTTAGTGACCAGAAAGGCTGCTTCTACAGCCTCTTCATCAGTGATAGGGATAGCTTTGGCACGTTCAGAGTGAATCAGGTGGGCATGAAGAGGACCGATACCAGGATAATCCAATCCGGCTGAAAGCGAATAGGGTTCGGTTATTTGCCCGTCTTTGGTTTGCATGAGCAAGGTTTTACTTCCGTGAATGATACCTTTAGTGCCCAGGATGCTGGTTGCTGCACTTTTCCCGGACTGAACGCCAAGCCCCGATGCTTCTACCGCTATTAAGCGCACTTCCTTTTCGTCCATATAATGATAAAAAGCACCTGCTGCATTGCTTCCACCTCCGACACATGCTATAATGACATTCGGGTTGGGATGGCCTGTTTGTTCTTTTAACTGCCATTTCAGTTCTTCACTGATGACTGCCTGAAACCGGGCAACCATATCGGGGTAGGGGTGAGGCCCTACCACAGAGCCAATAATATAATGTGTCTCTGCCGGGTTGTTAATCCAGTCGCGAATAGCTTCATTGGTGGCGTCTTTTAGTGTTTGACTACCCGATAATGCAGGGACTACTTTCGCGCCGAGCATTTTCATCCTGGCCACATTAGGCGCCTGCCGTTTAATATCAGTAGCGCCCATGTAGACAATACATTCTAACCCCATCAATGCGCAAACGGTAGCGGTGGCCACACCATGCTGACCGGCACCGGTCTCTGCAATAATGCGCTTTTTTCCAAGCTGTTGGGCAACCAGGATCTGGCCTATCGTATTGTTTATCTTGTGTGAACCGGTATGATTAAGATCTTCTCGTTTCAGAAACACGCGCGTGTTGTATTTCTCGCTCAACCGGTTAGCATAAAATAAAGGCGATGGCCGACCCACATAGTCCTTTAATAATGCATGAAACTTTTTTTGAAATGTAGCCTCGTAGATGATATCCAGGTAGGTGTTTTTCAACTCTTCAATATTCGGGTAGAGCATTTCAGGGATATAAGCCCCGCCAAATTCACCGTAGAAGCCTTCTTTTGAAATTTGAAAATCGCTAACCATTTTGGCTATGTTTTAGTTGTTCTAAAAAATATTGTAATCGCTCTTTATGCTTAAGTCCGGGGACTGTTTCAAAGCCGCTGTTCAGATCAATGCCGGCAAGTTTCGGATGGTGGAATTCCAATAGCGCCTCTAATGCTTTAGGATCTATTCCTCCGCTAAGAAAGAAGGGAGTATTTCCGTAATAACGCGTCAATAAATCCCAGTTAAAGGTTATACCGTTTCCACCGTATTGCTTCCCTTTAGCATCAAAGAGAAAGTATTGGACATAGTCTTTATACTGTTCGGTTAAAGAAAAATCAAAGAGTTTATCGATCCGGAATGCTTTAATAAGCTTATATCCTTCTTGCTGCAGCTGCCGGCAATAGTCAGGTGCTTCATCGCCGTGTAGTTGAAGAAAATCAAGTTGAAATCGTTCTCTTTTGTTCATAACCTCCTTTTGAGATGCATTTACAAACACTCCCGTCTTTTTTATCTTATTGGGGATGGGAGGTACTTTTCGGGTATATCGAGGCGATTGTTGATAAAAGATAAACCCCATTAGATCAATATCCAACTCACTTATTGCCTCGCAATTTACCGGATCACGCATGCCACAGACTTTGATCATCATGTTATTGGATGTTTAGAAAGTACAGCATTCATTTCTTCGATCAAATTAGCAGCAGCTTTGGCCGGATTGGCATTTTTCATAAAATGTTCTCCGATCAAAAAGCCCTGATAGCCCGCCCTCTTCAAGGTGATGATGGTAGACGGATTATTGATGCCGCTTTCCGAGATTTTAATGAAATCATCAGGAATGATCGCGGCTAATCTTAGGGAAGTGGATATATCCACAGTAAAGTCGGTCAAATTTCTATTGTTGACCCCAACGAAATCAATATCCGGAGTGAGTTTTGCTAATTGGGTTTCATCGTGAATCTCCAGCAGCACTTGAAGACCCAATTGCTTTGCAAAAGCTGCCAGCTCTTTAACTTCTTTTTGAGTCAGGCATTCGGCGATCAGCAAAATGATATCGGCTCCGATGGCTCTGGCTTCCACGATCTGGTATTCATCAATGATGAAGTCCTTTCGTAAGATCGGGCAATAGTTAAACTTACGGGCCTCTGTTAAATCTTCATTCTTCCCAGAGAAGAAATGGGTATCCGTTAATACAGAAAGAGCCGATGCACCCGCCTGCATATAACCGATCGTTACTGATTCCACAGCGGCATAAGGGTTGATATAGCCCTTTGATGGGGACCGTCGCTTAAATTCAGCGATGATTCCGGATTTTTGTTCGTCCAGCAAATAGGGCTTCAGGGACACGGTTTCTGCTTCAAAATAGATGCTGCGCTCCAGCAGCGGAGTAGGGTAGAGGGCCTTCCTTTCTGCGATCTCGGTTCGCTTATGAGCAATGATTTTATCTAAAATATTCATGGGAGTTTAGGTGATTTATTAGTTAAATTGATTATGAAATGAGTATGGATAATTTTTTCAATGCCTTTCCCGATAGCAGGGAGTCAGCGGCTATTTCCTGGCTCTCGCTAATGGTTAATTCGGGGTCTACAGTTCTAATCCCTGTTGCTGCATTGGCAATAACGACCTGATTTTGAGACTGGGTCCCATTACCTTTTAGGATGTTTTTGAAGAGATGCGCAGCTTCTTCTACCGAGGAGCCGCCCGCCAGATCGGCAGAAGCGATTGGTTCCCAACCCAGATCATCGGGCTCCATAATCCGCCCGCCATGATTGTCTCTCACTTCAAATGCACCGGTGAGTGAAATTTCATCGTAGCCGTCCAAGGAATGGACAATAGCAAATTGTTTTTTACGCATTTGCATCACCTGGTGGTACAACCTGGAAATAACAAGACTCGAAGTGCCCAGCAATTGATGAGTGGGCTGGGCCGGGTTGACCAGAGGTCCCAGAATATTAAAGAAGGTTCGGACACCCAATTCCTTTCGGATGGGGGCAACTGATTTTAATGCCGGGTGAAAAAAAGGCGCATGGAAAAAGCAAATATTAGCATCGTTAAGCTGTTGCTTAAGCACTGTTTCCTCTTTTGAAAATTGATAGCCGATCTCTTGAAGGGTATTCGACGAACCGGCAATGGATGAGGATCCATAGTTACCGTGTTTTGAAACCTTATACCCGGCTCCTGCAATAACGAAAGCGGAAAGGGTGGATATATTGAAAGTGTTTTTGCCATCACCACCGGTGCCGACAATATCTATGGTTTTTTGTCCCTCCAGGTCAACAGACACACATAAATTGAGTAAAGCGTCGCAAAATCCGGTAAGCTCCTCAGGTGTGATCGGTCGCATCATGAACACTGTCATGAAAGCAGCTACTTGTGTCGGATTATACTGACCTTCCGAGATGTTGGTCAGGACTTCTTTGGCCTGGTTTCTCGTTAGTGGTTGGTGCTGAAATAGTTGATCAAGCAAGGCTTTCATGAGTGGCTGTTTTTTCTAAGTAGGTAATTACCTGAAAGAGGAAGTTCTGCATGATTACTTTGCCTTCTGGGGTCAATATCGATTCAGGATGGAATTGTACGCCCCATAAAGGGTGTTCTTTATGCTCGAAAGCCATAACCTCCCCCTCTGGTGTCGTTGCCGTGACCTGAAAAGCATCGCTGTCGAGCCCCTCGATCATCCAGGAGTGATATCGTCCGACTAACAGTGAAGTGGGTAGATTCAGGAATAGAGATCTGGGCGAAGGGGTGATCTTAATCGTTGTTGCAATACCGTGATAAACTCTTTTGAGATTGTAAAGCTTGGCTCCAAAGAATTCGGCAATCCCCTGATGACCCAAACATACACCTAGGATAGGTTTTGTTTGATGAAATCGCTCAATAATTTGGGGCATAGCGCCTGCATCTTTGGGAAGGCCCGGACCCGGAGAGAGCACTATGGCATCAAACGATTCAATGGCCTCCAGGCTAATGGCATCATTTCGATAAACTTCGAGATGAACGACTCCCAACTCCTGTATGTATTGTACCAGGTTGTAGGTGAAGGAGTCGTAGTTATCAATTACCAAAATTCGTAAGTCATTAATTTCTTTCTTAACCATAATACTTGTATGTTAATATTTTTTACTCATTTAAAATTTTCTTACCAAAAACATTTTAAAAAAAATATAAGCGTTCTGCGAAAATCATGGCCTGCTTCAAAGCTGATAATTTATGATTCACCTCCTGAAGCTCTTTTTCTTCATCGCTATCAACGACGATTCCGGCTCCTGCCTGATAGAGTAGGGTAGTGCCCTTGCTCAAAAAGGAGCGAATCGTAATGGCTTTATTGATATTGCCGTTGAAATCGATGTAACCTATAGCGCCTCCATAGGTAGAGCGCTCTTGGTTTTCTAGTTGGTTGATGAGTTGTATAGCCCGGAATTTCGGTGCTCCTGACAGGGTGCCGGCCGGGAAGGTGTCCGCCAGGACTTGTAAGGAGCTTTTTCCTGGTTTGAGTTTTCCGGTTACGTTAGAGACCAGGTGAATAACGTGGCTATAATAATGGATATCTTTTAAATTTTTGACTTCCACCTGATTAGCTGATCTGTTGAGGTCATTTCTGGCGAGGTCGACCAGCATCATGTGTTCGGCATTTTCCTTTGGGTCATTAGCCAGTTCCACTGCTTTTAGGCGGTCGGTTTCGGGATGACCGTTTCGCTTAAAGGTTCCTGCAATGGGATTAACTCTTGCCGTATCTCCGGTCACCTGTATTTGGCTTTCGGGAGAGGAGCCGAATATGCGGTAGGTGCCAAAATCAAAGTAAAAAAGGTAGGCTGAGGGGTTTATAGACCGCAAGATCCTATACACCTGAAATTCATCACCTTCAAATTGTTGAGCGAATTGTCTGGAAAATACGATCTGAAATACCTCTCCCATTTGGCAGAAGTGCTTTCCCTGACTTACCAATCGTTTAAATTCTTCATCCGTCAGGTTACTGGTTTCCTGTTCTGCCAGCTTAAAAGAAAACGCAGGATAAACCGGCTTCTTGATCAGTTGTTCCAATAGTGGCAGCTTACTCGAATCACCTTCCGGGATATTTTCAGTAATGGTAAGCTCGTCTTTAAAATGATTGAAGGCGATAATAAAGCGATAGAGATTATATTTGATCTCGGGTATTTCACTGCCAGCAGTTGTTTTCAATTGGTGGGTATCGAAATAGCGAACTGCTTCAAAGTTGAGGTGTCCAAAGCAACCATTGAACTGCTCGGGATCCCGATTGGTTGGCTGAAAGCTTTTCAAGAATTCATCAAGAATGGTCATGGCCGGATGATTTTCATCTACTGGAATTGATACCTTTTTTCCTTCCGGAAACCGGAGGGTTGCAATGGTGTTTACAACTTCGAAAGAAGCAATAGGCTGAATACCAATAAACGAATGACAATCTTCGAGGCTGGTGAAATTGTTGCTTTCCAGTAATACAGCCTCCCTGTATTGATCCCGGAGCCGCAGATAGAGCTGAACAGGGGTGATCGTATCCGCCAGCATCTTTTTAGTTTGAATGCTCAGTTTTATTCTTTGCATAGTAATGGGCATAAAAAAAAGCGGCCCGCCGAGAATGGCGAGCCGCTTTTTGGTAAATAAAATAAAAAGACGGAATTAACACCTTACCCCGGTTCCAGAGAAAGTATCAATCCACCACCAATTTTTATTTTGAACGAAAAAGATCATTAACTAAATTTTTTCCTTTAGACAAAGTAAAGTATATTTTTCCAAACTTGCAAATTAAAAATAAAATGTATAACTCAAAAGCTGAAGGAATCTTTAATTTTTTGAGTCTGTCTCCTTGATACCTCTACGGTTTCTCCATTTTTTAGGGTTAACCGGATTTTTCCGTTAAACCAGGAGTCGATCCCGCGAACAGCTTTCAGGTTGACTATTTGTTGGCGGTTAATTCTGAAAAATACCTCCGGGTCGAGTACAGACTCCAGATAGGTTAATGATTTTGGGATCATCGGTTTCTGATCTTGAAAAAAGACTTTGGTATAATTTCCTACAGATTCAAACAACCTGATTTCTTTCAGGGTTACAAACCAACATTTTTCACCATCCTTAACAAAAACAACATTGTTAAGCCTCAATTTTTCTTCCTTAGGTTTCGGTTTTTCGGTATCCAACTTCTCAATCGCTTTTTGAAGCCGTTGCTTTTGAATGGGTTTCAACAAATAATCTATAGCATTGTATTCGAACGATTTGATCGCAAATTCATCATATGCGGTAGTGAAGATGACCTGGGGAATATGATCAACAGCCTCTAGCACTTCGAATCCATTTTTACCTGGTAAATTAATATCCAGAAAAATTAAATCCGGCTTCATCTCTTGGATCATCCTGACAGCCTGTTCTCCATTTTCGGCATATCCTATGATATTAATGGTAGGGAAATCTGATAGAAGGTTGGCAAGTTCCAGTCTGGCGAGTCGTGAGTCTTCAATGATCAATGCATTCATTTTTCTAGAGGTATCGTTATTAATGCAGAAACATATGGTGGTTTTTCCAATAAACTAAAGTTAGCCCGGGGACCGTAGAGTAAATGAAGTCGTTCCTTAATATTTTTCAATCCTTTACCCAAATGATTTTCTAACTTTTCTTTCACCTTTAGATGACCCGTATTCTTCACTTCTACACAGAAATATCCCACTTCACTCTGGTAGAGATCAATGTGTACTTCTCCACCTTTAGGATTAGGCCCGATACCATGTTTTACGGCGTTTTCTACGAGTAACTGGAGCGCCATAGGAGGTATTTTTTTATCCATAAGCCCGGGAGCTACTTCGATGGAGTAATTTAGACGATCTTCATACTGAATGGATAATAATTCCAGAAACTGTTTGATCACCAAAAGTTCTTCTTCGACAGGTACTTCTTTTTTATCAGCATGAAGCAAAGAATACCTGAACAGCTCGGAAAAGTTCATAAGCATTTCTCTCGCTTTTTCTTTGTCTTCCAAAATGAGCGCTTTTATATTATTTAAGGCATTGAAAACAAAGTGAGGCTTGATCTGCGCTCTTAGCGTACCAAGTTGGGCCTCTTTCATTTCAGCTGCTAATTTCCACTTTTCGATTTCAGCTTCCCGGTACTTCATAAAATATTTAAAAAAGAAATAAATTAAATTCCAGATCAAAAAGAGCAACCCACCATTGACTAAATTAGCCAGGATCTCATTGAAAGAAATATGATACTGCGGAGCACATAGCTTAAATAACAAGGCTGTGGCTAGTAACCAGATAACGGCCAGCGCCAATGAAGAGCCTCCTATATAGACCAACAACCAGCCTAACGACCATTTTTGCCAGGCAACTTGCTTGATGGAATAGTGATAAAGAGTAGTCACCAGGATGCCCGTCGAAGTTGCAAAAAGCGTATTGATACCCGCCAACTCCATGGGGGTGCCAACCAACGACTGAACAGTAATATTGGTAAAAGAGAAAATAGCCCAGCCTATAGCCTGGGCTATCCAGAAATCAGATGCTTTTCTTTTGATCATTCCTTAGAGCTTATTAATCCATTCAACCATAAGCTGCATGGGCTTCTCATTAAAAGTTTCTTCTATTTCCTTATACTCCGAAACGGCTCCCGTCTCTGCCGTTTGGAATAAGTGATTTAAGTTTTCAAAGGCCTGAATAGTATAGTTCTTATTACCTCCTTTTTCCAATCCCTTCTTTATACCTTCCAGATTTTCATCACAGGGTACTTGTACATCAAGCTTACCGTTCAAAGCCAATACGGGGCAATCGACCTTACTCCAATAGTCCATAGGATTGTACCGGATGAAATATAAAAACCATGGATTGACCAAACCATCGACTTCCTGCGTTAAGAAAGCTTCTTCTTTGGCTCTGATTTCTGTTTGTGTTTCTTCTGGAAAATAAGTAATACCCGCCTCAAATATTTTTCTTAGTCCTTCCTTTAGTTCCTCTTCCGATTGCGCTTCATGCTCAATTAGATATTGATAGGCTGGCTTGAGAATCTTGTGATTAGCTTCTACCATTTCCTGAGGAACGTTTTCCTGCTTAGAAACTAACCTACTTTGCGCTAATAATAGCTCATCAATGGTAGTGCCAGGGCCCGCTAATGAAATAATGAAATCCAGGTCTGCCAATTCGGTTTCTACAATCGGGGCGATCATTCCCCCTTCGCTATGGCCGATCATGCCTACTTTAGTCTTTTTAAATGCCTGTTTTGTTCTCAAGAACTTAACTGCTGCTGCTGCGTCTTCTGCAAAGTCGAATGAGGTTGCCCCTTGCTGTGTTCCTGAAGATTCGCCGACACCGCGGTCGTCATATCGCAAAACACCAATTCCATTTCGGGTAAGATAATCAGATAATACCAAGAAAGGGCGATGATTGAAAGCAGCAATTTCTTCATCTCGGTTTTGAGGGCCTGAACCCGAAACCAATATTACTATAGCTTTTGGCGCTTTACCTTCAGGTAAGGAGAGGGTACCTGCAAGTGAAACTCCATCTTCTTTGTTTTCAAAGGTGACTTCTTCCCGGAGATAAGGGTAGTCTACAGGATCTTGTGGTCGTTTTTCCACCTTGATCTCTACTGCTTTCCTACTTAATACCAAGGGTAGAGTCATCCCCGACTGATAAAAATTTCCTGAAATTTCATTTTCTTCCGCTTTTAGCTCCCCTTCATATTTGAACCCAATGGTATTGGATTCAATAATGAGCTTTCCGTTTTCAAATGTAGTCTTGTCTGTTGCAATGCCTTTAGCCCCCTGGTCGGGGCTATCCATTTTACTTTGTAAACCGTTTTCGGATTGTTCAATGTGGAATACAATCCTAAGTTTAGTCCCCTGTATATCCAAGGCCCCATTCCAGGTGCCGGTGATTTCTTGTCCGGAAATCGTAAGGTAAAGAATACTTAACGTTAACATTAATAACTGTTTCATCGTCTTTTTTTCTTTCAAATTAGTAAAAAGAACACGACGGTTCCAGTAAATTATGACGAACGGTAAAATAAGAGGATTATCGGAAAACTACCATCTTACTGATTAATTCTCTACCTTGCGGTCATCTATGATTTCCTTATTGATCGAAAATCCAATATTGCTACTTTTTATTGTTGCTTCTATCGGCTACCTGGTGGGGAATATCTCTATCCGGGGTAGTTCGTTAGGGGTAGCAGCTATACTTTTTGTTGGATTGGTCTTTGGAGCTATTGATCCCAGGTTGCAAATTCCGCAGATTATTTTACTGTTGGGGTTATCGATATTTGTCTATTCAATCGGGCTCAGCTCCGGCCCCGCCTTTTTTAATGCATACCGCAGAAATGGATTGAAAGACATCACCTTTATAATAGCCATGCTAGTGTTGTCAGGGTTGGTAGCGATCGCCTTGTGGGCGATTCTTGGTTTTTCGGTAGCCACGATAACCGGAGTTTACGCTGGCAGTACGACAAATACAGCCGCCCTTGCTGGTGTCATTGATCTGATCAATAACAGCGCTGCCCTGAAGGGGAATACCGGCTTGATTGAAATGACGGTAGTAGGCTATTCCTTTTCGTATCCCATGGGAGTGTTGGGTGGTATGATCGCTATTGTCATTCTGGAAAAAGTGCTTAAAATCGATTACACCCAAGAAGAAAAAGACCTGAAAAAAGAATATCCCTTAGATCAAGGACTAACTAGCACAACAATTAGGGTGACTAACCCGGAAGTTTATGGTATTCAACTACGCGACCTGTTTCGAAAATACAACTGGAATGTCATCTTTGGCAGGCTTTACCAGGATGAAAAACTGAGTCTGGCCCATTACGACTCTTATCTGGAGAAAGGAGATATTGTAATGGTGGTGGGCAGCAAGGAAGAATTAGAACAAGTGGCTAACGTACTCGGCGAATCGATCCGTTCCTGGCTTACCTATGACCGAAACCAATTTGATGTGCGCCGTATTTTTGTTTCCAATCCTAAAGCAGCAGGCCGAACGCTGGCTTCTCTTAATATAAGTGAGAAATATAACGCGGTTATCACCCGGATCCGTCGAGGTGATATCGAGATGTTAGCTAAAAGCAATACGGTATTGGAGTTGGGAGATCGCATCCGTTTTATTGCTCGCCGGGAGGATCTTGATGAATTGGCCAAACTGTTTGGGGATTCTTACCAGGAATCCAGCACGATTAACTTGTTTACTTTTGGTTTAGGCATCGGCTTGGGAGTAATATTAGGAACGATTGAGTTTTCACTAGGGGCGGACATACGGTTCAAACTCGGCTATGCCGGTGGTCCGTTGATCGTAGGACTGATCCTGGGTGCATTGAGGCGAACGGGCCCATTGATTTGGACGATGCCCTACAGCTCCAACAATGTATTAAGACAGATCGGTTTGATCTTTCTATTAGCCACGGTTGGTGTCAGTTCAGGTAATGCCTTTGTTGAAAGCTTCAACTTTGAAGGGCTTTGGATATTCATTGCCGGTAGTATTATCAGTTTGATTACCGCTTTTACCATTCTGTTAGTCGGTTATAAATTGATCAAGATGCCATTTTCCATTCTGATGGGCATCGTGTCCAACCAACCGGCTATCCTCGATTTTGCGAAGGCCCGGGCAGGGAATAGACTTCCGGAATTTGGTTTCACGGTAATGTTCCCCTTAGCCTTAATTATGAAGGTGTTGATTGCCCAATTGATCTTTTTAGTGCTAATTTGATATTGTCCTGGCCCTGACTATTAGCAGTTCTTCCCATAACATTACCTTCAGAATTAGGTTCTTTTATTGATTTTACCATTTTCGCTGAACTTAAATACTTCTTCCATGAGAACCCTAATTTATTTTATTCCCTTTTTATTTATAGGTTGTATCGGAACAGATGAAGTTGATTTTCCCTTAGGGTAAGATCAATCCAGTCTGGAAATTAGCCAGCCTTCCGTAGCCCTTCAAATTGGAGAAACGGCTCAATTAGAAGCCGTTTATACAGATTTTAACGGAGATGAAGCAACTACACCGCTCACCTGGTCTAGCGACAACGAAAATATAGCCACTGTTTCTAACACGGGCCTGGTGTCCGGGGTCGGGAGCGGGCAAACCATGGTGCGGGTAACAGAGGAGGAAGGACTAACAGCCTCCGCATTGGTTACGGTAGTAGCTGATGTAAATGCCATTTCAGAAATTGTCCTTTCCAGTCCAGATCAAACACTCGAAATCGGTGAAACCACTCAATTTTCCTATACCGTGAGCAATATCCAAGGAGCAGAATTATCAGGACCTTTTGAGCCCATCTGGTCCAGCTCCAATGATAATATCGTTGAAGTAAATGATCAAGGTGAGGCTACTGCTATTGCCGCTGGTAGTGTGGAGATCACCGCGAACATAGATGGCATCGTTAGTTTGCCTTACACGTTATCTGTTGCTGTTGGCGAACGGACAGGGACCTTTCAGGGAACCAATGGATATAACGTTTCGGGTAGTGTTACAGTTAGTGAATCAGAGGTAGCGTTTGGTTCGGATTTCAATACGTCGAGCGGTCCGGGTTTGTACATTTATTTATCCAATAGTTCAGGAAATGTTAGCGGTGGGATAGAACTTGGAGAGATTAAAGGAAATGCCGGTTCCCAAACCTATCCAATTCCCCCTGGCGAGGATGCCAATAATTATCAATTTGTCATCGTATACTGCAAGCCTTTCGGTATTTCGTTCGGGTTTGCGAAGTTGCAGTGATTGAAGGGAACGGTGAACAGTAAACAGTGATCAGATCATCCAAAAAAATCATTAAAATGAGATATTTAATCCTAATTATATTTTCAGCATTCTTTTTCTTGAACCTGGGAGCTCAAAGTGGCTGGACGCAACCAAAAGGGAAAGGGTTCTTTAAATTAAATCAATCCTTTCTTCGTGCAGGTTCCTTTTTTAATCTGGAAGGGGATATTATAGATATTACCACGACTTCCGTTTATATCAGTAGTCTTTACGGCGAATATGGCATTACAGATCGTTTAACGGCTGTAGCTTATGTGCCTTTCTTTGTACGCAGTACTATTAATGAACGGGAATCTACTGTAAATGGGGTAGTTGAGCCGGGAGATGAGTTGAATGGGGTAGGGGACCCCCAAATCGGATTGAAATACGGTATCATCAAAAAAGGGCCGGTGGTCCTTGCAGGGGAGGTTATTTTGGGCATTCCATTAGGTCAAAATGTTGGTGGCGACACGGAGCTTTTGCAAACAGGAGATGGCGAGTTTAATCAACTGGTGCGGCTAGTGGCTTCTACTTCTTTTGGGAATTCTGGTGTGTATGGAAGTTTGGCAGTGGGGTATAATAACCGGACCTCAGGCGATTTTGAATTTAGATCGGGAACGGAAGAGGATGTTCAGTTTTCGGATGAATTTCACTGGGGCGGTGAATTGGGCTGGCAGATCGGAGAACAGAAAAAATGGCTACTAGCGCTGAAATGGTACCAGGTCATTGCCATGGATAATGGAGACCAGACAATGGGCATGAGCAACACTTCTTTATTTGGAAATAATGTAGAATATTTGTAACTATTCAGCAAAGCTGAAGATTTAGAAAATTTTTATTATTTTTTGGGATGC
>CAZHOV010000038.1:0-36810 GCA_964534315.1 uncultured Saprospiraceae bacterium
ACTCGATACTGCTAAATTATTCAAATATCATAATCTTTCGCCTGCGAAAGATCAAGTAATAAATTCAATTGACAAAAAAAATTTGCAACTTAGCGTATCTATAATTTTGATAAAATTACCAAGAAGAAATGAGTACCGGAGCAAATATTGAGGCCTTAAATCAGGAAATCTATATTGAAAGTGCTTTTGTAGACCAACTTAATGAAGAGACGGCAAAGGTAATAGTAGGGCAGCACGAAATGATTGAGCGGCTGATGCTGGGCCTGTTAACCAAAGGGCATATCCTTCTGGAGGGGCTTCCGGGGTTGGCTAAAACACTTGCTATCAAGACCTTGGCCGGAGCTGTTGACGCTACCTTTAGCCGGATTCAATTTACGCCGGATCTGCTCCCGGCGGATATCATTGGTACCATGATCTACAATCCGGCAACTAATGCTTTTTCGGTACGAAAAGGACCCATCTTTGCTAACTTTATTCTTGCAGACGAAATAAACCGGGCTCCTGCAAAGGTGCAAAGCGCTTTGCTGGAAGCTATGCAGGAAAGACAAGTAACAATCGGAAAAGAAACCTTTTTGCTGGAAGAACCTTTCCTGGTTCTGGCTACCCAGAACCCTATCGAGCAAGAAGGTACTTATCCCTTGCCGGAAGCACAGGTCGATCGCTTTATGCTTAAAGTGAAGATTTCCTATCCGAATATAGATGAAGAAAGAGAAATTATCAGAAGAAATTTGCAGGGGAGTATTTTGGAGAAACCTCAAAAAATAGTATCTACCGATACGATTCTAAAAGCAAGGAAGGTTGTCAGAAAAGTCTATATGGACGAGCGTATTGAAGCGTATATTCTCAAAATCGTTTTTGCCAGCCGACAACCTGAACAATATGAGTTAAAGCATTTGAAGCCTTTAATCAGCTTTGGTGGTTCCCCTAGAGCCAGCATTAACCTTGCCCTTGCCGCTAAAGCTATTGCTTTTCTAAATCGCCGGGGCTATGTCATTCCTGAAGATGTGAGAACAATTTGCCACGATGTACTAAGACATCGAATCGGGATTACTTATGAAGCTGAAGCTGAAAATATCACTCAGGAAATGATCATTAATCAAATCCTGAATGCTGTCGAAGTGCCCTGATTAGCGATATTCCTGTCAATGTACTTAATTGACAGCCTCTGTTAAGCGGCAAACGATAGCCGAAAATAATGAAAATAGATGGAAACCAGTGAGCTATTAAAGAAGGTCAGAAAGATCGAAATAAAAACCAAAGGCATTAGCAGGCATCTGTTTGCCGGTGAATATCACAGTGCCTTCAAAGGGAGAGGCATGTCGTTTAGCGAAGTAAGAGAATATCAATACGGAGATGATGTGCGTAATATCGATTGGAACGTAACCGCCAGGACAGGTGATCCGCACATAAAAGTCTTTGAAGAAGAACGAGAACTCACCGTAATTCTTTTGGTAGATCTTAGCGGCTCATCCTACTTCGGGACAGGAAAATTTTTGAGAAAGGAGATTATCACTGAAATCTGCGCAGTACTTTCGTTTTCGGCTATTAACAATAATGACAAAGTAGGTATCCTCTTTTTTTCTGACCGGGTAGAGAAATTTATACCTCCGAAAAAAGGAAAAAAACATATACTCAGGATCATCAGAGAATTGATTGATATTGAACCCCAGGGAAAGGGAACGGATATAGGAGCCGCTCTTGAATACTTTAACTCTGTGATCAAGAAACGAAGTATTGCCTTTGTAATTTCTGACTTTTTATCTGTTGGCTATGAAACTCCTTTGAGCGTAGTTGCCAAGAAGCACGACGTAATAGGGGTCCAAATCTATGACCCTATAGAAGAAAAGCTTCCGGACTCAAAGTCCAACGTAATCAAAAAAGTCTTATTAATATTGGGGCCTGTAGGTTTTGTCCTCGGTAGTATTGCACTGCTTGTTTTTTTATTTGGGAATGCAAGCCTGGGGCCTGCTCTCGGGTTACCATTAATGGTGCTGGCAGTCTTTTGTTTTGTTGGTAGCGCATTCGGGGATACCGGCTTGATCAGGGCAAAGGATGTGGAGAATAATCGTCAGACCTGGATCGACCTGGCATCGAATAAGGTAGTCAATGAATTTAATGCCTATTTTAAAGATAACCATCATTATTTCAAAAATACTTTTTTTAAATCAGGGGCGGATATTGTGGCTATTAGTACGACAGAATCATACGTACATGCATTACTAAGCTTTTTTAAAAGGAGGGCAAAAAGATGAGCAGAAAAATTGCGCTAATTTTATCTTTTTTGTTGCTTCAAGTGTATAGTACTGCCCAGATTAATTATCAATTTACCTGTAAACGAGATACTGTACTTATTGGGGACCCGGTTGAACTGCAGGTGACACTTCAGATAACGCCTGGCTTCCAATTAAAGGAAGCCGATTTGAGTCCGCTAGAGACAGCAACTCTGGAAGCTCCGGCTTTGGGAGTTAAGCAAGCAGTTGCTTCTTCCGGAACAGACTATGAGATGTTGGATTATACAAAGTGGGAGGTTCGTGACGGAGTAAAAAGGGTGGAACTGACTGCTGAAAAGCAGTCTTCCAAAGGTGTATATACCAATACGCTTGTAGCAACATTTTGGCAGGAAGGAATATTCAACCTAACAGGCCCAACGATCATACTAACTAAAAATGATCAAATCGTGAAAGCCACCCCTGAGCATTCGATTCGCCTGACTGTCGTTGCTCCAACCCTGGACAGCCTGGCACAAGAAGAACTGGCTCCGATCAAACCAATCATAAAAGAACCCGTCAAGTGGGTCGATTATTTACCGGCCATCCTATTTGTTGGGGGATTGATGCTTATCGGTTTGATCTGGTCTATTTACAATAAACGAAAAAGTAATGAAGAGCAAAAATTGATTATTGAAACAGTAGAAGTGGCTGTGCATGATATTGCGCTAAAGAAGTTAGAAGCCTTAAGCAGTCGCCAACTGTTAGAACAGCGGGAATACAAATTATATCACGATCAGTTGACGTTTATCTTAAGAGAGTATCTAGAGCACAGATTTGACATCAACGCTCTTGAGCTAACTACTAAAAATATTTTGAAAGAATTGAGGGCCAGAAAAGTATTGATCCCCAAACAGCAGGATCTGAAAAAACTTCTTGAAAAAGCCGATTTAGTAAAATTTGCAGAGTCGGAGCCGCCATTAAAGTTCCATAAACAAGCATTGGTATTAGTTAAAGAATTTGTTTTGGAAACCGGTGATCAGTCTGTTTCAAAAACATTTACCAGAAAACAGTTTGAAGCGTTTTTTGGAAATCAGCAATAGATGTTAAATGATTTTTCAAATATTGAATTTGTTAATCCCTGGTTATTATTACTCCTGTTCCTGATTCCTGTATTAGGCTACTTTTTGGAAAGGAGAAAAGCAGGTAGGCATTCTTTTTTTCGCTTTTCCGATTTGAAGGCATTGGAGAAGGAAAAGAGTCGAAGAGGACGTATACGAGTTATACTTCCTGTGTTGAGGCTTGTGGCATTAGCAGCTTTGGTTGTAGCATTGGCAAGACCACAGAAGGTATTTAAAAAGGAAAATATCAAAGGAGACGGGATTGATATTATGTTGGTGATGGATTTGTCAAGTAGTATGTTGGCCAGAGATTTCAAGCCCGACCGTTTGGAAGTTAGTAAAAAGGTAGCCTCTACTTTTGTTGACAAGCGTAAGTATGATCGTATAGGGCTGGCTGTTTTTTCTGGAGAAGCCTACACCCAGTGTCCGTTAACCACTGACCATAGTGTGGTAAAGCGCTTCCTTGATCGTCTAGAGTGCGGAAATCTGGAGGACGGCACAGCGATTGGCATGGGCCTGGCTACATCGATCAACAGATTAAAAGATAAGGAAACCAAAAGCAAAGTAGTTATTTTACTTACGGATGGCGTGAATAATGCGGGTTATATTAAACCATTGACTGCAGCCCAGATTGCAAGGGAGCTAGGCGTAAAAGTTTACACCATCGGAGTAGGAACAACGGGAGATGCCTTTACTCCTATAAGCAGGAGGAGTGACGGGCAGTATGTTTTTGGGTTGGCTTCTGTAGAGATCGACGAGGCATTATTAAGAGAAATCTCTGAAATGACTGGTGGGAAATATTTTAGAGCCATATCGGAGGAATCTCTTGAACGGATCTATGAAGAAATTGATAAACTGGAAAAAACGGAGATAGAAGTCTCTGTCATTAAGCGGCAAGCTGAAGCCTTCCATCCATGGGTATTTATCGCTTTAGTATTGCTTGGGTTGGAGTTTTTCCTGAAGCACACTTATTTGAATACAGTACCTTGAGCAAAGCATATGACATTTTTTAACTTTGAATACACCATTCATTTTTGGGCATTATGGATTATTCCTGTTGCGGTACTCGTATTTTTTATGGCCGGCTATCACAAAAGAAAAATGATACGTAAGCTGGGAAATGAAGGTACCGTCTACCGCTTATTTGAAGGATATTCCTCGGGAAAACGAATTTTGAAATTATTACTTTTTTTAGCGGGGATTTTCTTTTTGATCATAAGCTGGGCAAACCCCCAGCGAGGCATAAAAAAAGCGAAAGCCGAACCCGAGGTAGCGGATATTTACATTGCTCTTGACGTTTCCAATAGTATGTATGCTGAAGATATCAGCCCGAATCGATTGGACAGGACAAAATTATTGGGAAAGAATCTGATCACAGAGCTCAAAGGAGAGCGAATAGGAATAATCATCTTTGCCGGGATTGCAGAATTATTAATGCCGCTGACTAGCGATTATTTTGCCGCAGAGACTTTTCTGGAAAGCGCCCGACCCGAAAAAATAGATATTCAGGGGACGGCAATAGGGGAGGCTATACAATTAGCCAGCGCTTCTTTTGATGAAGAAGAAGAGGAGGAAGATTATAATAAGGTACTAATCTTGATATCCGATGGCGAAAACCATGAAGAAAATGCGGTAAAAATTGCCAAAGCTGCTTTTGAACGAGAAAATCTTATCATCTTTTGCGTAGGGGTAGGAACTTCAGCAGGTGGTTTGATCCCCATTAATTTCAGAGGAAGTGTTTACTATAAAAAGGATAAAGATGGTAATACCGTAAGGACGAAATTAAACGACCGCATTTTAAAAGAAGTTGCCAAAGCGGGAGGAGGTGCTTATTTTCCTCTTAGTGAAGCCGAAAGTTTATATATGACCTTAAAAAATACCATCGAAAATCTTGAAAAACGATCTATTGAGAAAGGCGTTTTTGATCAATTTGAAAGTTATTTCCAATATTTTTTAGCTATTGCCTTTTTACTATTGTTGATAGAGTATATTATTTCAGAAAGGAAAAGTAAATGGTTGAATAGTAAGCAATTATTTGAAAATTAAAAATCGCTCTCACTAAAAAAATGAAGCTATTGAAGTATTATGCCAAAATAAATGATCTATTGTCTATAAAGGTGGGGTTTTTCATAAGTCTTTTCCTGCTTTCCTATTTGCAGATTATAGGACAATCGGCGCACGGGTATGCGCTGGAAGCTGATGATGCTTATGAAAAGGGTTTTTTCAGGGAAGCGGAGCGCTCCTACTTGAAAGTATTAGATAAAAAACAGCAACCGGAGAAAAAGTATAATTTGGGAAATGCTATCTATCAACAAAAGCGATACGAAGAGGCGATTGATCACTACAAAGAGACCATTGAAAAAGCCTCTGATGATTTGACAAAGGCCCTGGCTTTTCACAACTTGGGAAATGCTTACTATTTTGAAAATGAGTTGGAAGAAAGTGTTGAAGCTTATAAAAAAGCCCTACGCATCAGGCCTGGAGATCTAGCCACTAAATTCAACCTGGCAAAAGTTCAGAAAAAACTAATGCAACAACAAGCCCAGCAACAAAATCAGCAGCAACAACAAAAGAAAAAGGATCAAAAAGAACAGGATCAAAACAACCAACAACAAAATCAACAGGGGGAAGGTGCTGAAGCAGCCGAAACAGAACAATCTCCTGAAGGGGAGGAGCGCCAGATGGAGAAAACCGATTTGAATAAAGAAGAAGCAATGAAACTGCTGGAGATTATCGAAGAGGAAGAGAAAAAAGTGTTGGAGCAGCAAAAAAGTGGTAAATCTGATAAAAAACGACCATCCAAAGATTGGTAGCACAATCCAAGATATGAACATGGCAATAAAAAAGTATTTTTTGCTCATTTGGGTTTCCATTCTATTGTTTTGCTCCAACGTTGCACTGGCGCAAGAGGTAGCGTTTTCTGCTACGACCAATGCAAGGGAAGTTGTTAAGGGAGGTCTTTTTGAGGTTGTTTATATTTTGGAGAATGGGGAAGGGGAGAACTTCAAGCTTGGAAAACTTACTAGTTTTAAACAAGTAGGGTCTACTCAAATCAATTCTAGTTATTCACTTGTAAATGGAAAACCAAGCAGTAAAGTTAAATACACCGTAACATTGCAAGCATTGCAGCTAGGCTATGGTATGGTAAGCCCGGCAACGATCAAAGTAGATACGAGGACACTAAAATCCAACGGAATCCAGGTAAGGGTTGTCGAAAGAGCAGAAGAGATATTTATAGACACGACTAATAAAAATCCGGTTTTTATAAGGGCTGAACTAAGCGATACAAAGGCCTACCCAGGGCAACAAATTACATTGGATTACAAATTATATACCACACTTAAAGTTGACAACTACGACGTTATCCGGCAGTCTGATTACTTTGGATTCTATCCCAGAGGTATACGTAACTATGATGATTTCATACTTCAGGAGGTTATTAATGGTAGGCAGTATAATACTAAGATCATCAGAAGGTTTTCTTTATTTCCGCAGCAAACCGGCCAGTTGACCATCGATCCGATTTTTATAAAAGTTTGGTTTTATTCAAGTTTTGGAAAAGTAGATCATATAACCATCAGTTCCGATCCTGTCGAAATACAAGTAGAAGAATTGCCCGATAATGCACCTGACAGTTTTACCGGAGCGGTGGGACTATTTTACGGAAGTGCTTTGATCAATAAAGCTTTTTTTACTACGGATGATGCAGTTTCTGTAACGATATCCTATACCGGAGACGGTGATTTAAAGCAGGTAGAACCACCCGAAGTAATTTTTCCTGATTCATTTGATGTGATTGAACCCAAGCTAGTAAAAGAAAAAGAGTTCGAACAAAAAGGAAGGGTATTTGGAACTTATACCTATAACTACACTGCTCTTCCTAAAGTACCCGGAAGTTATAAAATTCCCTGCAGGATGACGGTTTTTCAACCAGATTCCCTTCAGTTTAAGCGTATCATAGACACTACTTTTCAGGTAGTTGTCAGAAAAGGAAAAGGCAAAGCTTCCTCCACGACAAAGGAAGAAGATAAGGATTTGACACAGGAAGAGTTAATGCCCAATAAAGCGACTACCCGATTGAAAAAAAGAGGAAATAACTTTTTTGGGTCGCCTTTGTTTTGGATCATTTTTTTTATTCCTCCGGTGCTTTTTACCCTGGCTTTAATAATCCCTGAAATACTCAGAAAAAGAGTTAAAGCCAAACAGCAGGAACGATCGGAGCAAGAGCCCCATCTCAAAGCCACTGCCATGCTTTCGATGGCAAAACGGCATCTAGATGGAAAGGAGATGAAAGCTTTCTATAGCAGTGTAGCCAAAGCACTGTATGAGTATTTCAGCACAAAAGCATCTATCCCGACACATGACCTTACCCGGCAAAAGATCAAGGCAGCGCTTTATCGTCAAGGCTTTGATCAGCTGGTTATCGACGAGTTCATTGAGTTGGTCGATACATGTGAAATGGCGGTGTTTTCGGGAATGTCCGGAAGTAACGATCCTACCAATATCTACAAACGAGCTTATGCGTTAATTTCAAACGAAGAGAATAGAAATAGAAAGGGGGGAGAATTTTCCTAGTGTGAGCATGCTTAATATGAGGCTGACAAAAACCCTGGCCATTTCTCAAACGGATTCGGAAGCCTACTTGTAATTTAAGTCCAATAAATGAAAAGACTGGTTATTATTCCTTCGAGGTATCTGAAGATAGGCTTACCGTCTTTTTGTAGAGGAAGTCTATCAATTCCTGTCTATCTTCGATGGGTTTCATTTCGGGATAAAAAATGGGGTCGCCGATGTTTACTTTGATGGTTTTTCCTCGTTTATTCATAACTTCATTGAGGAGCAGGCCCAGTCTTAGATTCATATTGATTTTGCTGACGAACTGGAAAAGCCTGCTATTCTTACCGTGGAAATATAAGGGAACCACATTGCACTCGGCTTCATGAATGCGGGTGCAAATAAAACGCCGCCAGGGTAGTTCTTCAACATCTCCAAAGAATTTCATGGCGGTAGCTACAGCGCCAGAGGGAAAGATCACCAGCGCTTTTCCTTCATTGAGCTTTTGGGTGGTCTTTGCTTTCGTTTCCATATTGGTAGCTTTTGCCGCCTCATTTTGACGAAAATCAACAGGGAGAAGGTGGTCTTTCATAAACTCTTCATGAGCCAACACTTCGTTGACCAAAACGAAATAATCTTTGCGAACCCTCGATACCAAGTGCATAAAAATAATGCCGTCGACTACGCCGAACGGGTGGTTTGCAACAAAAATAAGAGGGCCGTCTTTGGGAATCTTTGCTAATTGTTCGGGGTCGTAATTGATATCAATATCGAGCTTATCAAGCCCACTTTTCCATACATCAAAGGGATTGGGACCTTCAGCGTGGAGCTCTTCGTAGATTTTTTGCAGATGCTTTCTTCCCGTGAGCTTCTCTAAGCTTGTGATTATAAACTTTTTTAAACGGGAATCATGAGGACTGGAGTAAGAGAATTTTTTCCCATCGTAAGCTTTCGTTTCTTTTGACTTATCTTTAGACATTTGCAGGTAATTAGAATTTTTTCACTGTAAAAATAGACAAACTGAGTAAAAGGTCAATACTTTTAAAGTTTATCATCCAATTCTTCTATTTCCGGGGCTTCGAGCAGTGTATTCTCCAACCGCTTTTCAGTCATGGCACACCACGGGCAGTTTGGTTTATCGCATCCATTTGAAAATTCGAGATTCATAACTTTTTTATAGGTGCTTGTAATGATCGTTTTCAATTGTTCAACATCTTCGGGGCCTAGCTCGATAGTTTTCTCGATACTTTGTCCTTTTTTATCAGGTGAGAGAAAAATGATCTTTCCATGGTTTGTCCTACGCCTGAAAGTAGAGGCATTTTCAAGGAGTATTTTGTAAAATGTGAGCTGTCGCCAATATTTTCCACCTGTTGGATTCTGAGTTGTTGGTCGGCTAAGTCTTGAAGATTGGTAAACAGTCGTTTTATAATCTACCACAATAGCTTCTTGATTAGGTAATAATTCAACTTTATCAATCACACCTTTTATGGGTATCCCATTGACTTCTATATTTCGAAGATTTAATTCCAACTTAACTTCTTTCGACCAATGGGGTAGATGGTCCTTGTAAATCCTGGATAGGGTTTCTTTTCCTTTTTTTAGATAATGGTTATAGATATGAAGGTCAAAAGCGCCCTTATATTGATGTATACTTCGATCAAAAACGCTCAACAAACGAGAAAGAGATGGATATTCTTTCTTTTTATGGCTGCGCATTTCTTGAAATAGCCATTCCAGAGCTGTATGCATAATCACTCCGTAAGTTCCGCCCACTGTTCTTCCAATAGGAGCTTTTATCACATAATTATAATAAAAACCGATCGGGCAGTTTAGAAAGCTATCGAGGTTGGAGATAGTCATTTGAAAACCGGAAAGGAGTTCCATCAAATGAGATCTTTCAGGGAGATCTACTTTGGGTACCTGCGCATCGAGTTGTTGAAGAATACCCTCAAAAACTTGATGGTCCGGCACATCTTTTTCGATTACCGGTATTTTGGGGTGGGTGCAAAGTTCGTCCACGAAACGACTACGTTTGGTAGCTTTACCGTCGGGTTTTCTTTTGCTGTAAGAGAGGTGGAGGAATTTTTTAGCTCTGGTTAGCGCTACATAAAACAGCCTTCTTCGGGCCTCTGTCTCGTCATTTTCTGTGGAGTAGGTAAGATTTTCGGGAAACGAAAATTGAGTTCGTCCGGAACTGTTCCTGGGGCCCCAGGAATCATCTAATAAGTCGATCATGAAAACGTGACTGAATTCAAGCCCTTTAGATGAATGCGCAGTTAGAAACTGAATACCTCCAGCGGTAGCTCTTTTCTCTGCGGGAAGCGAAATCCTGCCTTTTAGCATTTTTTCCAAGATGACAAGTAATTCCTGAAGGGTAAGGCCCGGATTTTTCTCCGTTTCCCCAATGATGAATTGATGTAATGTATATAGCACGTTCAAATACCATTCTTTCTCTTCTTTTTCCAATAGTTGCTCGAGCAAACCGCTTTTGGTAAGGATATGTTGAAAAAGCCTTGGTAATGACAGCATGGAAGCTTCTGAGAATAGAAAAGAGAAAAAATGTTCTACTGTATGTAAGAAAGAGACCTCTTTTAAAGAATCCTTTAATTCAAGATCTTTGATATTGATAATCAGTGTTTTCCAAGAAAAATCAGGCTCTTCTAGTTTTCGTTTTTGGTAGTAAACGCTTAAAGTGGCGATATCCTGCATATTGATTTTCCAGAAAGGAAAGTGAAGAATGGGAATGACGAGGTGATCTCCGGAATTAGGGTGGCGAGTTTCCAGATTATAGAAGTTCAAAATGGTCAGGATTTGCTTAACGACCGGTTCGTGAAGAATATCTACTTCTTTTTTGGTATTATATGGAATTCCTTGTTTTTTTAATAGATATATAAGTTGGTCAGATTGCTTATGGCGGGCATAGATAACGGCAATATCTTCAGGATTAACCCCTTTATTGAGTTGTGCTTTTACAGCTTTCAGAATACCAATATTTTCTTGCGTTTTATTAGGGAAAGCAAAGACTCCGATACGTAGTTCGCTGTTTTTTACCTGCTTATTTTTTGCCTCCAGTTTTTTGGTAACTCCGGGGATTAGGGAAGTCACCCTGTTTTCATTTTTGGAGATGACCAGACGGGCAGCATCTAGGATATGTTGAGAGGAGCGGTAATTGTCTTTAAGGACAATAAAACGGAGATTGCTTTCATAGGCCTGGTAAAAGTCGATCAAATTATGTAAACGGGCACCCTGAAACTCGTAAATCGACTGGTCATCATCGCCTACAATAAAGATATTAGGGCTTTCCCAATAGTTGATTAAGTGCAGCAGAATCTGATTTTGGGCTCCATTAGTATCTTGGTATTCATCGACGAGGATATATAAAAACTGCTCTTGGTATCTTCTGAGAAGCCAGGGGTATTTTTTGAATGCCTCGATAACCCAAAGGATCATATCTTCATAGTCATAGCGTTTTTGTTCGAGGAGTAATTGATTATAGCGGGGATATAGTTCCGCCGCAGCCACCAGGCGTTCCATCTTCCATGCTTCATTTTCAATTTTACCTGTTTTTACATCCCCCTTATTGTTATTTCCGTATTTTCTTTTGTAGATATAATCTGGGTTATTAGGGAGTTCTTCGAGGTAACGGAGGGTTTTTCCTTTAATGTGTTCAGGAGACCATCCTTCGGATTTCATAGATCTGAAAAGGTGACTCAGGTGCGCCGTATAAAAAAATAGATCCTTGGTTGTTTTTTTTAGAGGATGATCAAAGGAAAGCTCCTGAAGCAGGCGGTGGATGACCTCTATCCGCTCAAGGTCACTCAACGGGCTCAAATCGTTGTAGCCAAACAATTCCAGGTTATCCTGAATAATTTGGTTGCAGAATGAATGAAAGGTGGAGATAAAAATTCGGTGGGCATCGGTAGGGCCTATAAACCTTATCAATCGTTCGCGCATGGCATTTACCCCCGCATCTGAGAAGGTCAGACAAAGAATATTAGAGGGATATACATCTGTTTGTTTGAGTATCTGACCGATCCGGGTGGCCAGAATATGGGTTTTTCCAGTTCCTGGCCCTGCTAGAACAAATACTGGCCCTTCGATATGGTCAACAGCCTCTTGTTGTTCTTCGTTTAACAGCTTTAGTATTTGCTCAAAATCATTTTCCAAGTATCGTCTTTTTTAGAAGTCTGTTCCTATGGATAGATAAAGGATAGGATCTTGCACGACTCGTGTCTCAACCCCCCATGCATAGTCGAGGCGTACAAAGTACCCGAAGAGCATACTCCTGATACCTGCACCGTAACCATAAACAACCGGATCTCTGAAGTAATTGACATTGACGGTAATTTTAGAGTTACGAACTTCGTCTGTATTGAGTGGATTGTCTTCGCCAAAAGGATCTACGCCTGTCCATGCTGTGCCAACGTCAAAGAATCCGACCACCTGGAAATTTCTGAAGAAATTGGAACGGATATTTTTAAAAAAGTATTTGAAAACGGGCACTCTCAACTCCGCATTGGCCAAGGCATAATTACTTCCGTTCCGGATATTTTGCCTAAATCCTCTCATGTTGGTGGCTAAAGCCTGAAAGGCTATTTTATCAGGGTCTGTTGTTGGCAGATCAATTTCATTATTGAAGCTAGAAAACAGCCAGTTATCAACACCGCCAAGATAATAAATAATATTTTCGGCCCCAAAACTGGTGGCACCTGCGATCCGGGCGGCAAAAATCGAATGCTTATCTAGCCGCTGATAATGTCGGGCATCAAACCCGACAACGCCCATAAACCCTTCGCCAAACTGGAATGATACATTATCAGCGACCGTAAAATCAAATCGCTTCTGTACTTCGGAGTAGATTTTATAGCGTGTACCATTTTTGATATTTACTGCTACATCAATCGTATTATCAAAAACATATTCGAGCCGCAGCCCAGCTCGTTGAGAGGTTTGGGTTGGCGTTTCTAATGAATTCCGATCTGTGCCTAATTGAATTCTACGATCTTCCCGAAGTATTGTGGTCAGCCTAAGACTTCTAAAAATATCGAGCGGATATTTTAATGAATAACTACCAAGAGTAATGAGTTCGCGGTGTCGGCGGGCAGGGTTTGTATTCTCATCGGTGAAGCGGAGCGTTCTTCTGTAGAAAGCAAATTCCTTATCCAGGCGCTTTTTCTTATTTCTGTAGACGAGAAAATATTCGGCACCGTTGAAAGTAGTTGGAAATCTTACTCCGCCTTCAATTTCGTGATCTTCAAATAAATCTTTGAAGTTGATTTTCAATAATATACCTAAAGGAGGAATACCAAATTCCTGGCCGTCGTTAAAGTAACTTTCCTGCCCCCCAAAAAGAAAACTATTGTCTAATTGAGTAGTGAAAAAGTCGGTTCTAAACCTTAATCGATAAGGAGTAATCCTTGAGGGTCTGAATTTTTCAACCGTTTTGTCCTCAACAGGGTTGAGGAGTTGTTCTTCAATTCGCTTTAAATTGATCGGAGCTTCTTCCTTCTCTTCTTCTTCTATATCAAGAATAATGGCCTCCGCCTCATCTTCAAATTCACTTTGAAATAGGTAATTATCGATATCGATTTTTCCGGTATCCTGTTTTTCAACAGGCACGATGACGGTGTCTAGCGAGAGGGTATCTTTTTCAGGGACTATACTGGTAGGAATTTCTTCTTCAGGTTCTTTTTCTTCTTTTTTCTCCTTTTCTTTTTTCTTTTTAGGAGTGAATTTCTCATAGGTGATCTGAAATTGCTTGAATTCCGTATTCTGAGCGCTAGCTCTGGTTTCAGGATATAAGTTTTTTAGAATCAATTGATCTCGACCATTAAAGTGAAATTGTTCGATGATTTTGTCTACTCTGGGTGCAGTATGTTGTTTAACTATGCTCCTTGACAGGTTAGTGTTATCATGAAGAAAAGATTTGGTCTTATATACTGGTTCCAAGATAATGGTATCGATTAATGTAGAATCAAGTGAAGTAAGACTAGAATCCTGGTGAAGGACGATTTCGCTGCCATCTTCCAGGGCAATGATCTGATTATAATGGCTGAGAACAGTATCCAGGTAGCCCATTTTCCGGTTGAAAAGACCGTACTCATCACTTAAAAATCCAAAATAGGTAGAATCAACAGCGATGGGATAACGTTCATTTGCAAGAGGCGTATTGGTTACCCGGATAAGGTTATCCTCCTTTTTCTGCAGGTCATAATAAAAAAGATCGAAATTACCCACGGGAATGATGGAATCAAATCGCTGAGGAAGGAGTGAAGTGTCAGGCCGATTGGAAGCGAACAAAACACCTTTTTTCCCGTCAATATTTACAAAAGAGGCATCTAAATCATCATAAAAATCTCTGGTAATAGGCTCTGATTGACGGGTTTTTGTTTTGAAAATGAAGATATCTGAAAAGCCTCGTACAGATGCAGAGACTACCATATTATAGTTATCAATAAAATCCATTTTAAAGATACGGTGGTAAATGGTAGGCATCTCATCGACTTCTTTCTTTTTGTTTTGGGTATTGTAGATGAGTAGTTTGAGCATATCTCTTTTTTCAAACATAATCGCCAATTCCTGGCCGTTAGGTTTCCAGGCAAGTAGCGGATAGTTATAATCTGTAGCTTGAAACGGATTTCTGGAGCCCAGTTTAAAGATTTTTGTTCGGTCTCCCGTTTCTATATCCTGAATGAATACCCGGTATTTTCCGATTTCATTTAAGACATAAGCAAGGTACCTTCCGTCTGGACTCAGTTTGGCTTCAGTGATCGGGAGGTTTCGCTTGTTTTTGATCTCAATAAGATTTCCGGTGTTAAAAATGGAATCTCTTGCCTGTGCTTCTTTCTCATACCGGTTTTTAAAAAAGTCGAACCAGCTGAACGAGGTTTGCTCAAAGGAGCTTCCTAGTACGTAAAGGAAACCACTTTCGATACTACGGTTAATTCTGGTAAGATAAAGCAGGTTGGTAACGGTTGCTTTACCATAGTTTTGAAAGATATAATACCACATAGAATGCCCGGCAAGCTTAGGATTCACTGTGGCGAACTCTTCAAAGCTGGTGTATTCGCCACTGAGGATGACATCCCTTAATTCACTGTCGAGATCGGTATTCCATTTTTGACCAACGAAGGCCACAATGCCACTCTTGAACCATTCGGGTAGGTTCATCATAACGGCATTCTGAACGATTTCCTGGAGGTTAGAACCAAATAGCATAGAATTAAGATAGACCTCGGCAATACCCTCTCTAATTTGCTTCCGGAGGTGATTATGATCTCCATTGAAGTAGACAAATATTTTCTTATCCACAATCTTTGTTTGTCCTCCTGTATTATTAAACACCTCTTCGCCGCCTATATTGCTCTGTTTGAGATCTGTGAGATCAGTGAAAACAATGATCTGGATTTTATCATTGATGCGATGTTCAAGAATATTTTGAATTTCATTGAAATCCTGTTCGGCAATTAACACAGCGGCCTGGCCAATATTCCGGCCTTTACCGTACCAATAGGTAGTGAAATTTCTGCTATCATACTGCAACCATTCCTTAAAATCATTATGATATTGAATGCGGTTTTTCCCGAAAGTCACCTGCGTTCCTTGCGAAAATAAAGGAGTAGTGATCAATACAAATCCGAGAAAGAGTATATATAATTTTAGGTTGCCCATATTTTTAGTATATAATTGAATGACAAGAGTCCGATGACAAAATTTCAAAAAATTTAGGATATAGTTTTACATTTGCAAACCAAAAAAGTACAAAAGAGTTCTATATATTCCAGTGTTAGATGGTTGGCAGGCCGACATGAATAGGGACCACCACCTAAACTTAGACTTTCAAGTACCTTTAAAACGGAAAAAATATGGCTGTTGTTGCTACATTTACTTTCAATCCTTTTCAAGAAAATACTTACTTGATATATGACGACAGTAAGGAATGTATCATTATAGATCCGGGGTGTTCCAATGCTCAAGAGCGCGACATTTTGTCCACTTTTATCAAGGAGAACAGCCTTAAACCTATGCGATTAATCAACACGCATTGCCACATTGATCATGTATTAGGTAACCAGTGGGTTTCTGACCATTATAATTTAGGTCTTGAAATACATCGCGGAGAAATTCCAGTTTTGGAATTCGCCCAAAAAGCAGGAGATCTTTACGGCATTCCGTATGACGGTTCTCCGGCTCCGGTAGCTTATATTGAAGAAGGCGATGAAATTATTTTCGGACAAACCCTGTTGTCCGCCCTTTTAACTCCAGGTCACTCGCCTGCCAGCATTTCTTTATTCTGTAAAGAAGATCAATTTTTAATCGCTGGGGATGTTCTATTTCAAGGGAGTATCGGAAGAACAGATCTGCCCGGCGGAGACTTCGATACGCTCATCTCAAGTATTAAAGATAAACTGTTTCCCTTAGGCGATACTGTTCGCGTTTATCCTGGTCACGGACCCTACACTTCCATCGGAGAAGAAAAGAAATCAAATCCTTTTCTGACATAATTTTAGCCGACTACCTTAAGTAACGTTCTGAAAGCTACAAATTTATTCTTGTATCGATCTGTGTGTTCTTTTTGTAAAGTTGGAGCAAAATTTTGCTGGTAGTGCTCCAGAGTGGCCATATCCTTACAAAAGTATTGGATGGCATAGGTAACTCCGTCCGTATCGTCGGTAAGTAGGAGTTTGCAGATCTTGTATTCTTCAAACAAGCCGGTATCCATTATATCCGGAATATGGATAGCTTTCATCCATTTTAACCAATCATCGTGGATATCATGATCTACTTTTACGGTTACATTATAAAGAATCATTCTTTGAGTAATCTAAATTATTGAATATCGTCCCCTCTAAGCAATCTGTATTTCTTACGGCCTTCCACGGCAAAAGTACTGTTAGAAAATTCAAGGAATAATTTTTCATAGAGCTCTTTTGCTTTTTCTTTATCATTCAGTTGGTATTCATAAAGTTGAGCAAGAGCGTATAAGGAGTTATCTGCTCGTATTTCTTCCGAGTAGTTATCGATGATTTTTTGATACATCCCAGCAGCTTTTACATATTTCTGCTGTTTCATATAGATTTTAGCTTTTACATAGAAAATATCATCTTGCAGGGAATGTTCCGGATAATCTTTTTTTAATTGATCGAGCTTAGTAAAAGCCTCATCAAATTTATTTTGGAAAACCAGTAGATCTGCATCGGCGTATGTTTCTAATGGAACAGAAGTCGTATCCAGACCGAGATTATCCATAATAAAGATGGAAAGGTCTAAGGCATCATTGGCGATTAGCTTAGAAGTGGAAGCTTTAAGAACATCGAACTGAGCCTGAGCCCACTGGAAATCTCCCATGAAATAGGAGAGCTTGGCATTCCTGAATCGGGCTTCATGCCCCAAGATATCATCTTTAAAGGCTTTATCTACTTGTGAATAGAGTAAGGTAGATTCCCATCTTTCGCCTTTCATGAGGTAATAATCACCTAAGCTGAGTTTGGCCTCGGCCTGAACCGAGGGGGATAGTCCCGGCAGGTTGATCAGTTCATCTAGGAGGATAATGGCTTTGTCCAGATCATTGAGATAAAGTGCTTGGAGATCAGCAGCTTCCAGAAGGATGGTAGCTGTCGTTTTATTGCGACCGAATTCGTTCAAGAAAATTTCATATTGTTGTTCAAGGTCTCTAAGGTCTGTTTCGGTATAATTAAAACCTTCTACCAGTTTTTTGCGCTTACATTTGAGTGATTCTCTTTTGGCATCGATGTAATAGCTGGAAGCTTGCCCTTTTTCAGAGATGATGTAATCAAATGCTTCGACAGCGGCATCATATTGTTTATCATCTGAAGCTGTCATGGCCAGGTTGTAAACTCTTGATCCGTTTTCACTAAAACGGCGGTCAAGGAGTTTTACTTGTCTTAGCGCATTCTTGTAGTCTTTTTTCTGGATAAAAACCCAAGCTAGCAATTCAATAAACGGCGTATTGTCTTCTACTTTCTGGACTATGCCATACAGTTGAGTTTGCAACTCCAGATAGTCGTCGTCTTGAAGATACCGTTGGAAGTTAGATTTAAGTTGGTTTAGTCTGCTCGGATTATCTTCGAGGCTTTTAAGATAATATTGGATCATTTTAGGGGTATCTCCTTTACGCCGATAGAGGTCTCCGAGATTGTAGGCGAAAATATTTTCGTCTTTCATCATTTGAATTCCCTTTTCGTATGTTCGGATTGCCAACTCATATTTGGTAAGACTAACGAAGGCATTAGCTAATCTCAAAACAGACCCTCTGTTTCCTTCAACTTTTTTGATCGCCAGTTCGTATTGCTTGTCAGCTTCTTCAAACTTAAATTGCCGTTCGAGAATATTCCCGTAAGTGACCAATAACTGAGCGTCTTTGGGGCGCTTTTTTATTTGTTTCTGTATGATGTCCGTACTCTCGTCAAATCGTTCAAGGGCGAGCAGACAATCGATATATTTATTAAAATAATAATCATTATATCTGCTGGATTCGTAAAGCTTTTGGTAATAAATACTGGCTTTTTGATATTCCCCGCTCCGATAGTATTGAGTTGCTAGCTTAGAGAGTTGTTTTGTGTCTTGCCCGAACAAAAAGAGCGGCATTAAAATAAATCCTGCTAAAAGCACTATTCGTCCCATTACTGCGTAAATTTAATAGTGGTGATATTTGTGAACCGAGGAGTAATATGTTGCTTTAAAAGGTCATTTTTACAACATCTCCCCAAAGGTATAAAATAAATAAAATCAAAGTCTGGAAAATTAAGAAAAGATCGTTACACTTTCCATACTTTAATAAAAATTTAATAAGGGTTATGTGATCATTCAAACGTTCTCTGGCCATAAATGTTTTATGTTTAGATAAGCAGGATTGAAGCGTTTTCTAATCTTCGGGAAGTTTGAAGTCAATAAGGAGTATAAACCAGATCGACACAGGGTTTTATTATTTGATTTGAAACCCGGAAAACAAAGGAAAAGAGGAGATTCATTTGCTATAACATAGATTTTGGGTTTGATGCTGGGCAAATCCTAGCGAAGGGAAAAAGCAAGAAAAGAAATCAGGAATGAGCATTTTACAGTTATACATAAAATAAAAAGAGCGTATTTAACTTTGCTAAATACGCTCTTTTTACCAGGTAAGTGGAAAATTTATTGTAGTTTAAAGTCTACCGGTAGAGTAAACCAAACCTTTACGGGTTTACCTCTTTGCTTTCCGGGCACCCATGGTTTTTTCATATCATTCATAAGTTGAACGACACGTAGCGCCTCTTCTCCGAGCCCTCCGCCCGGATCCTTAAGGACTTGGGCCTTACTTACTTTTCCTTGCTCATCTACAACGAATCGCACGATAGCTTTTCCTTGGATACCGTTTTCTTTTGCGATAGGAGGATATTTCAGATGTTTCTTAAGAAACTTTTTAAGCTGAAGATCCGAACATTTCTTTAACTCGATTTTATCCGTTTCTTTTTCGCAGCCGGGGAATCGAGGTTGCTCTTCCACGACAACGAAAATTTCCGGTTCTTTCGGTTCTTCTTTCTTTTTGATAACTGGCTTTTCCTCTTTTTTCTTGGGAGTTGTATCAATAGGTACTTCTTCGAAAAAGGTTTCTTCATCGATCGTTTGATCGACTACTTCGTATTCTTCTTCTTCGATTTCTTCTTCCGGTACCTCTTCAATCACCGGCGGTGGTGGTGGCGGCGGCGGCGGCGGCGGTTCTGCTGTTCGAGGCGGCTCCATTTCAATTTCTTCTTCTTCGGGGCCGAGGTCAATATCAAAATCGACAACTTCCTCATAGGTAGTGTAATTGAAAGCCAGAATAATAATAATCAAAGATATAGCAAGACCGGTGTTAAAAAGTGGCCCGCTCCAGCGAAAGGCATCTACTTCGTGGTACTTGTTTCTGTCTTCTAGTGGGTTTCTTCTAGATTGACCGGCATGTAATTCGGAGAGTTCATTAGCTTTAGCCGCTCGCTGACCAAAGCGGTACCTGATAAAAATAATCAGGGCGGCAATAAGCGCAATCAGTAAAATGAACCCGATAAGCAACTGACTACCGGAGAACGTAAGATCCATATTTCTTAATTTTATTTGTTTACGTAATAATAAAATGCAAAAGCTCCGAAGAGAATACCCAATATATTGGCTAATATATCAAAATATTCAAAGAATCGAAACGGAAAAAAGGTAAATTGTATTACTTCCAGCATTAAGCCATATAAAAAGCAACCTGATATTGCTCCTAAGTAGGGCGTTTTATGATAGCTTTTCAGAAACCCCCAAAGAATTAAAAAACAGAAGATTCCATAAAAAACCAGGTGACCGACTTTATCTACCGAAATTACATCCCACCAGGATTCCGGTAAATTGATACCTCCGGAAGTAGACAAAACAAAAATAATAACTCCCCAGATAAACGCGGGAAGAAAATACATTGAAATTACCTTTTTCACTTTATCAGATGCAGCTTACCACCATTTTGGTGTATGAAGGAAAAAAATTATGAAATTTTTTCTTTGTAAGCATCTGCATCCAACAATTCTTCGAGTTCCTCTTTATTCTCGATTTCGATCTTTATAATCCAGCCTTTGCCGTAGGGATCTTCGTTGATCAAGGCTGGATTGTCACCTTCCGATTCATCCAGTTCTTGATTAAATTCAATGATTTTTCCGGCAATCGGCATGAAGAGTTCGGAGGTCGTTTTTACCGCTTCGATCGTACCAAAGACATCATCTTTTCCAAGCGATTCTCCTACGGTATCCACCTCTACGTAAACAATTTCATCCAATTCGCCCTGGGCGAAATCTGTAATTCCAATAATGCCGATATTATCTTCAACGCGAACCCATTCGTGTTCGATAGTATATTTAAGATCAGAAGGCGTTTCCATTATTTGCGGTATTTAATGTCATTAAATTAATCAGGAAAAATCCAAAAATAAATAAAATTTACTTTTAACCGTTTACTTCAGCTTTTTTTTTGTCCTGATCAACAAAATCATTAACCCATTTCAGGGTAACGGACTTAGGTCGTTCAAGCGGCATGCCCAGCATTCTGGACCAGCAAAGGGCGGCTAACACTCCCAAGGCTCTTGACACTCCGAACAAGACGGTATAGTAGCTGTACTCTTTCAGGCCGTAGTGAACCAACAGAGAACCCGAGTGGGCATCTACATTTGGCCATGGATTTTTTACCTTTCCTAACCCTTGTAAAATTGGCGGAACAACATCGAAGCATTTCCAGACTACATTGATGATATCGGAGTCGTTGATATATTCCTCGGCAAATCGTTTTTGCGCCATAAAGCGGGGGTCAGGTTGGCGCAATACAGCATGACCATAACCTGGAATCACCTTCCCTTCTTCGAGCGTTTTCTTTACATAATCTGCTATTTGTTCTTTGGTCGGTTTACTTGTTCCGATGTCGTCGATCATGCCATAAATCCACTTAATTACCTCTTGGTTGGCTAATCCGTGCAACGGACCGGCAAGGGCATTCATGCCGCCTGATAGTGAAAGGTAGGCATCGCTGAGGGTAGAACCAACTAAGTGTGTAGCGTGTGCAGAGGCATTTCCTCCCTCATGATCGGCGTGAACAGTTAGGTACAGGCGCATAAGGCTCTTGAAATCGGGATGGTCCATACCTAACATATGAGCGAAGTTTGCTGCCCAGTCCAGATCGCTTTCAGGTTCTATATGTCGGTCATCGTGATAGGTTCTTCTATAAATATAGGCTGCAATTCTTGGCAATTTTGGAATAAGATTCATGGCATCCTCAAAAGTAGGATCCCAATAGTCTTTTTTATTCATACCTTCATCATACCGTCTTGCAAAGATACTGGCGGTTTGCATGGAAGCAATGGCTACCGTGAATTGGGTCATGGGGTGTGTATCTTTAGGAAGGGAGTCCAGAACCTTAAAGGTATGAGGAGGAACATTGGAGCGTCGCTGCCACTCTTCGGAAAGCCAATGAACTTCTTCCTCTGTAGGGATTTCACCCACAAGCATCAGCCAAAAAAGCCCTTCAGGTAAAGGCTCTTTACAACCTGTGGCTTTGGGAAGCTTTTCTCTCAGCTCTGGTATGGAAAAACCTCGAAAATGGATACCCGTATTAGGGTCCAAATGGGAAGTTTCCCAAATAAGGCTTTTGACCCCTCTCATTCCCCCAAAAACCTGCTTTAAGGATACTTCATCCACTTTCTTATTCCCATTTTCCTTCAGGAGAGTTCTTACATAATCTCTTGTTTTGGAAGCCTTTTTAAAAAATTTCTCTTTTAATGGATTCATCTAATTATACGATTGTTTATGGTAGTTGTAAAATAATCAATACATGAACACCCTATTGCAAATTCACAATAAAGAAAAAGATCAGGATTGAAATAGAATCAATTTTAATACAATGAGATAGGAAAAAGGTTGGCTATCTAATCCAAATAAACATCATTCAATTGCGAAGAGTTGTTCTTCTATTTCAATTTCAGTCAATCCCTGTTTTTTTAACTCCATTTTCGTTTCCAGCCGCTTTTGACGGAGGTCTTTTTGATATTGTTCGAAGGCTTCGAACTGTTTCCTGGTTTTGAGAATAAGGTTGAAAGCTCCCTCATAGCCTGAGGAAATAGCTTTTAATTTTTTAATATATTGCTGCGGATCAGATGATCGAAGGGGTTCTACTTCCGTAAGCTGTGCATATCTTCGAAATTGGATCTTAAACATTTTTTCGGCTTGTTCTTCATTAAGTTCGAAAGCCTGAATCATTTTGGTAGAAGATTTTTGGGCCTTTTCTTCAATTACCCGGGTTTGAGCCGAAACAAAAGTAGACGCACCAAGTAAAATGAGGCAAATAATTAGTTTATTCATCATTTTTTAAATTTTAATCAAAGGCTAAAATACAATTTTAAGACAAAAATCCTGAATAGAAGAATATAATAGACGATTCATTGGTCAATACAATAAAAATCTAAGACAAATGCAATAGAAACTGCAAATTTTAATAAATATTAAAGAAAACCAGACGTTTGGTTGTGCTGTTCATTAAAAAACTTGATTCTACAAATGATTATTATTCAAAACAAACTGATAAGTGACGAAATCCTGGAGGCCAAATTTGTCTGTAACCTTGCTGTATGTAAAGGGGCGTGTTGTGTGGAAGGTGATTTTGGGGCCCCGTTGGAAGATGAAGAGAAAAATATCTTGACCAGTATTTTGGAAAAGGTCAAACCTTATTTGACCGAAGATGGAATTAAAGCGCTCGAAGAAAATGGACCTTACCAGTATTACGAGGAGAATGAGGAATTTGGAACAACTTTGCGAGCTGACGGAGCCTGTGCCTTTGTTTGTTTTGATGACCAAGGCGTTGCCGGTTGTGGGATTGAAAAAGCTTATGAAGCGGGAAAAATCGACTTTAAAAAGCCTATCTCCTGTCATCTTTATCCTGTAAGAGTGAAAAAAGAGGAAGAGCTGGGGTTTGAAGCACTTAATTATGATCAGTGGGAGATTTGCAAGGCCGCCTGCACTTTGGGAGAAGCTTCAGGTGTTAGCCTGATCGATTTTGTGAAAGAAGCGATTATCCGAAAGTATGGAGAGCCTTTTTACGAAGAGCTAAAAGCAGCTTCGGCATACTTATCGAAAGAACAAAAAGACAAATAAAAGCCAAGCTATCTTCAAAAATTTTGAATTTACCGGTCAAAGATTTTACCTTTGCAGAGATTTTTTTTACCCTAATCATAAGGGTGCTTTCAAAATGTCACTAAATCCCTGTAAGTGTGGGAGAAGTGAATGTAAAAATATGTAATAAATTAAATTGATGTGTAATGGCACTTATTGGACAGATTCGGAAAAATAGTTGGCTGCTTATTGCTCTTATTGCTTTGGGGCTAGGTGGATTTATTGTAATGGATATGTTTTCGGGGCAGCAAAGCATTTTTGGTTCGTCTCAATTCATAGTTGGTGAGGTTGAGGGTACTAAAATTGATTGGAATGAATTCAGCAGAACAGAACAAATTATTTATCAAAATAGTACAGACCCTTTTTCGACGCGAAAAGCTTTATGGGATTTCTATGTGGAACGAACACTTTTAGAAGAAGAAGCGGAAGTACTTGGTTTACGGGTTGGCAAAGATGAATTGCTCGACCTACAGTTTGGAGCAGATGATCGCCTCAGCCCAATCATCCGGCAACGATACAGAAATCAAAATACCGGGCAGGTGAATCGCGAACTGCTCAGTCAGCTCCAAGATATTATTACCAATGACCGTATAGGTCAATTAGTTAGTGAAGGACAGCTTTCGCCCAATTTTCGATTTCAATGGGCGCATCAGGAAAAGGAAATCAAAAAAGACCGGATTCAGACCAAATTGATTACGCTGGTAACGAAGTCTCTGTATACTCCTTCCTGGATGGCCGAAGAAATTCAGAAAGAGCAAAGTCAAAAAGTAGATATCCAATACGTACAAATTCCTTTTGACGAGGTTGATAATAGTCAGATCGAGGTTACAGATAGTGATTATAAAGAATATTACAATAAGCATATTAATAAATATATTGTAAAAGAGGAAAAGCGTAAGATTGAGTATGTTGTTTTTGATGTACTGCCGACTGCTAAAGACTCTGCGAAGCTGAAAAAGAGCTTCAACGATTTGATAGAGGAATTTAGCAAAACAGAAGATGACTCTACTTTTATTGTCGCTAATCAAGGTATTTATAATCCTGTATACACAAAGCAATCCGAGCTTTCACCATTGATTGCAGATACCGTTTTTGCCCTTTCTTCAGGCGATATTTATGGTCCTTACATTGAAGGTGGTGCATACAAAGCGGTGAAGTTAATTGACAGAAAGGTCATTCCCGATTCTGTCGATTCCCGCCACATATTGGCAAGGGTGGAAACACAGGAGCAACTGGCTGCTGCTCAAAAGCGCATTGATAGTCTGAAGACTCTGATCGAAGATGGCGTCCAGCCTTTTGATTCTTTAGCGATTAAATTCAGCGATGATGGAGGTAGCGGTGCTAAGGGGGGCGATCTTGGGTATGCAGCCCCTGGTCAAATGGTAGCTCCATTTAATAATTATCTGTTTTATGACGGGGAAGTTGGTGAACTTGGCGTTGTTTATTCTCAGTTTGGTATTCATTTGATTGAAATTTTAGACAAGAAATTTGTAACAAATGAGGAAGGTGTAAAAGTTGCGTATATCGATCAGCCTATTGTGCCAAGCCAGGTTACACAAGATAGTTTATACAATTATGTTTCTGATTTTGTTGTTGAGCACCGTACTTTGGAAGATTTGAGTGCGGCAATAGCCGAAAACCCTTCTCTACAACTAGAGGAGTCCGCTCAACTTGGTAAAAATGATTATGCTGTAGCCAACCTTGGGTCAGGACAATCATCCAGAGATATTATAAAATACGCTTTTGATAACGACACTTATGAAGGGTATGTTTCTCCTGATATTTTTATCTACCGAAATCCGGTTGAATTTTATGACGAGAAATATATCATTGCCGGGCTAAAATCAATTCAACCTGCCGGAAAACCAACCCTGGAAAATATCAAAAGTGAGATCGAGGCAAATGTCATCAATAAGAAAAAATCGGAGTATCTGAAATCACAAATTTCTACGACTAACTTATTCGAGCTAGCTTCAGCATACAGTACAGAAGTAGATACTGCAAAAAATGTAGCATTCAGTAGCGGCTTCGTTCAAGGGCTTGGCGTAGAGCCGGATGTTGTGGCCACGGCCTTCAATCTGGAATTGAATACGGTATCTGATCCGATAGCTGGGAATTCAGGTGTTTTTGTGATTAAGGTGATCAATAAGCCAGTGAGTAGTCCAACTCCCGTCAATATTCCTCAACTTAGAAAAACGGCTAATGTTGGGATTGTAAATCAGGTAAGAAGCGGTTTATTGGGAGCAATGAAAGAAAATGCAACTATTAAGGATTACAGGTCTAGGTTTTATTAAACACTGACCTCCTAAAAGCCATTCTTTTTCCTTAAACGATTGCGACTAAAAAAGTTTATTCCATGATGAATATTACTGTTGTAGGTACCGGTTATGTTGGATTAGTTACCGGAACCTGCTTTGCCGAAACCGGCAACCATGTTACCTGTGTTGATATTGATGAGGAAAAGGTACAAAAGATGCGCGATGGGGAAATCCCTATATTCGAACCAGGGCTGGAATTGCTGTTCGAGCGAAATACTTCTCAGGGCAGACTCACCTTTACAACAAAGTTGTCAAAAGCTGTTGAACAGGCGCAGGTTATCTTCCTGGCTTTGCCAACGCCTCCCGGAGAAGATGGCTCTGCTGATCTTTCCTATATTTTGGGTGTAGCTGAAGACCTATCTAATCTTATTAAAGACTATAAGGTAGTGGTCGATAAAAGCACCGTACCCGTGGGCACCTCCGAAAAAGTTCACGAGATCCTGGCTAAGAAGTTGAATGAAGATTTATTCGATGTTGTTTCCAACCCGGAGTTTTTGAGAGAAGGTGTTGCAGTGGATGATTTTCTAAAACCAGACCGGGTAGTGATCGGTACTCGATCTGAAAAAGCCCGAGAGGTCATGCATCAGCTATATGAACCTTTTGTCCGCCAGGGTAACCCCATCATCTTTATGGATGAACGCTCGGCAGAGATGACCAAATATGCCGCAAACTCCTACCTGGCCACCCGTATCTCTTTTATGAATGAAATTGCCAACCTGTGTGAAATGGTTGGCGCCAATGTGGATTACGTGCGTATTGGAATGGGCAGCGATACGCGGATCGGAAAGCGTTTCTTGTTTCCGGGAGTAGGTTATGGGGGGAGCTGTTTTCCTAAAGATGTGCAGGCGCTGGCGAAAACTGCAAACGACTTCCAATACGATTTCAAAATTCTTTCCTCTGTAATGAATGTGAATAACATTCAAAAGGAAGTATTGGCAGGAAAAATAGCCAATTACTTTGGAAATGACCTAAGCGACAAGACTATTGCCATCTGGGGGTTGGCCTTTAAACCTAATACAGATGATATCAGGGAAGCTCCATCCCTTTATATTATGGATAAACTCCTGGAACACGGAGCTCGCATCAAAGCTTTCGATCCGGAAGCAATGGATAATATTAAAGTTCAATATGGCGACAAGGTGGAATTGGTCAATGATCAATATGATGCACTAGTCGATGCCGACGCATTAGCCATTATTACCGAGTGGAGCGTTTTTCGTTCTCCCGATTTTGATCGCATTGAAAAGTTATTGAAAAATAAAACAATTTTCGATGGCCGGAATCTATACGATCTTGAAAAAATGGCTGAATTAGGCTTCTATTATGAGAGCATCGGAAGAAGGATCGTTCATTAAACCCGTTGATGTCTTTCCGACATAACTACAAAAAAAATACGAACACAAGGCTATCATTATTTTTTTGAATAATCTAGCGTGATATCTTTACGTTTAGGGATTATATTGTAGTTATTTTGGTCCTTAGCATAAAAGAATTCATTACCCATGCATAGAACGTTTTTTTTGTTTTTCATCGTGGGAAGCACGATGGCCATGGTAGGAACAGGTTGTAACGATAAAAGTGCTGTTATTGAACGGTATAATCCCGACCTGGAATTGAAGGAGCGTTTTTCGATCAATCTTGCAGATAGCACTAAACTGGGAGTCTATCAGGCTTTTTATGAAAGCGGGAAATTGTACGAAGAAGCGATCTATCGAAATGATACGCTTATTGGAGAGCGGATTTTATATTTTGAGAATGGAAATAAAAAAGTAGTAGAGCAAAGAAATGAGAAAGGCGTATTTGATGGCACCTATCAGTCTTTTCACGAAAATGGGCAGCTTGAAATGGAGGGGAGGTATGTTAATGGGATGATGTCGGGAAAATGGAAAAAATATTATAACAGCGGTCAGTTGGAGGAAGTCGTTACTATGAGGGATAATTATGAAAATGGACCTTTTGTGGAATACTATGAAAATGGCAATTTAAAGGCGGAAGGGCACTATAAAGACGGCGATCATGAAGATGGACTTCTAAAATTATATGATACCTCAGGAGAACTGATTCGAAAAATGGAGTGCGATAGGGGGATATGTCAAACTATTTGGAAAAGGGACTGATTGAGGGAAGGTGTTTCAAGACATCAACCTTTTTCCTTTTGTATACTCCCAAAATAAAAAATCTTGCAAGGTTGGCTCATTTTTCTAATGAGGCGGCCTATATATAGCTACAAAATTTAAACACTAATGAAGCATTTTTTACTCCTTATTCTGCTCTTTTTCGGTATTCAAATGCTGTATGGACAGATCATTGGCGGCCAAAACGTATATGAGTCATTAAACCTTTCGCCGTCTGCTCGTATTTCGGCGTTGGGAGGAAGCTTGATTGCCGTTAAAGACGATGATATTTCGCTTGCATTTCAAAATCCCGCTGCTCTCAATCCTGAAATGGATCAAGTGCTTTCGTTCAACCATCGCTTTCACCTGGCAGGTATCAATCATGGCTATTTCGGTTATGCAAAGCATTTTGACACTCTTCAAATGACTTTTCACGGAGGGATTCAGTATGTTTCTTATGGTGAATTTGAAAACGTGAATGAATTTCAGCAAGAGCTGGGTACCTTTAATGCCAATGAATACGTGCTCACGCTGGGAGCCTCCCGTATGGTCTATGAAAACCTTTCGGTAGGAGCCAACCTTAAACTCATAACTTCCCAGTTTGAAGGATTTAATTCATTCGGTTTCGGAGTAGATCTCGGGGCTACTTTTTATAAAGAGGAAAAGCGTTTTGGTGCAACACTGCTACTCAAAAATATCGGAACTCAAATAACTACTTATACCGACGATAATCGCGAACCAATCCCTTTTGAGATACAAGTGGGGATTTCAAAACGTCTGGAGCATCTTCCTTTCCGGTTGAGTATCATTGCAACCAATCTTCAGCAGTGGAATCTTTTGTATGACGATCCGGATATGGAGGAGGAAGAAACCCTCTTATTTGGGGATATCGATTCGCCTTCAGACGATCCATTCGGGGACTGGGTGGATAATTTTTTCCGGCATTTTGTATTCAGCGGAGAGTTCTTATTTGGTAAAAAAGACAACGTTCAGTTGAGATTTGCTTACAACCACCTTCGAAGAATGGAGTTGTCTACGAGGAATCTGAGGGGAATGACCGGGTTTTCCATGGGGTTTGGAATTAAGATCAGCAAATTCCGTTTAGATTATGGTCATACCTTTTTTCATCGGGCAGGTGGTCTCAATCACATCGGAATCTCGACCAATATAAATGCATTTAAGACTGGGTTACAGTAACGAAACTACTTGATAATCTCTCTATTGGCATCTATATAGCTCAAAATATCGTCTACATATTTGCGGTTATTGGATAAGCGGGGTACTTTGTGCTGCCCGCCCAGTTTTCCTTTCATTTTCAACCACTTGTTAAAAGAACCTTTAGGAATGGCCTGTAGCCGGAGTTTTTCCAGTGCCATATCCTTAAACCGCTTAGCCTCGTAATCAGAATTGATATGCTGAAGGTTTTGATCCAGACAATTAGTGAAATTATTCAGATTTTTGGGCAGTTTTTCAAATTCCACCAACCATTCATGCCCGCCTTTTTGATTTCCAGAGAGATAAATAGGAGCAACGGTATAGTCTGAAACCATAGCGCCTGTCTGCTCGCAGGCCAGCGTCAGAGCTTTATCAGTATTGGAAACCATTACTTCCTCTCCAAAGGCATTGATATACTGTTTTGTTCTTCCTGTTATTTTGACCTTGAACGGATATGTAGAGGTGAAGGTCACGGTATCTCCGATCAAATAACGCCATAGCCCTGAATTGGTAGAGATCACCAAGGCATAGTTTTTACCGATCTCCACATCTTTTAGCTGTATCGTTTCCGGGTTTTCATTTCCCCATTCTTCCATTGGTAAGAACTCGTAATAGACACCATTATCCAAAAGTAGCAGCATATCTTTTTCTTTCGGATCATTTTGAATGGCAAAGTACCCTTCTGATGCATTGTAAACCTCCTGATAAATAAACTTACTGGAGGGAATAAATTGTTTAAATTGCTCCCGATAAGGTTCGAAATTGACGCCCCCGTGCACATATGCTTGCAGATTCGGCCATACTTCCAGCATGTTTTGCTTACCGGTCAGTTCTAAAATACGTTTGAACAGTACGATAGTCCATGTAGGCACTCCTCCGATCATGACCAAGTCTTTTTCCTGCCCTACGATTCTGGCCATGCGTTCAATTTTTTCTTCAAAGTTACTCATAAGAGCAGTGTCTACATCGGGGGTATAAAAGGGACGGGCAACGACGGGCATATGATGGATGAGGATCGCTGAAACGTCTCCAAACTTTGTTTTCGGGTAAGGCTGAAAAGGCTCCAGGCTTCCTCCCATAATGAGCGATTTATTTTCAAACTGGCGGGCGTTGGGATTATTTTGGTAAAGGATAGACATGGTATCCCAGGAGCCTCTAATATGGCAAAATTTTAGGTTCACTGAAGTAACCGGGATGAATTTGCTTTTGTCACTCGTGGTTCCTGATGATTTGGAATACCATTTAACGGCACCGCTCCAGAGTACATCTTTTTCCCCATACATCATTCGTTTTATGTATGGTTTGAGCGACTCATAATCTTGTACAGGGACCTGTTTAGCAAAGTCATCGCCGTTTTTTATATGCTTAAATCCGAAAGTGCGCCCCCATTGTGTATATTTTGCCGTTTGCACCAGGCGTTCTAACCAGGCATCCTGAACGGGGTGCGGGGTCTCTATATACCGCTGTACCCTTCGATGTTGAAAATTTAAATACTTTTTGAAACCCTTGTTTAAAATCTTTCTAACCACGGTTATTCATTTTGTTAAACAGAAAGGCTAAGGAATAGGCCTTGGACCTTAAAGTATTCAAAAATAAGGATTCATTGTTAATACTACAAAGTATTTTAACAATCAAATACTATTGGCCGGGGAGAAAAAGGGGTAGGGAGGTGGATGGAACGAGATTTTTATCAACAAGTTTAAGTAACTTTAAAATAAAATTAAACTTTTTACCTTACTACTTATTAAAAGATAACCTGTAAATAAAACTTCCGTTTTTGTGGATGTGAAGAGCAAGCTTTATCAAATAAGAGACCGGTTTATTCGGCTTTGGAATAAGGGAAGGGAAACCCTTAGAATACATCTCCAATCCCGCCCTTGGTACGTTCACTTGTATCAAAAACTAGGCATACTCATCGGAGCCGGATTTTTATCCATCGCATTACTATATCTTTTAATATGGACGGAATCGCTGGGCCATTTGCCTGACCATTCGGAGTTGAATGATATTCAAAACAACACGTCAACTGAAATTTATACCTCCGATGGGGTGCTGTTGGGAAAGTATTTTATCGAAAACAGGAAAAATATTTCAATAGATTCAGTCTCTACGCATTTGATTAATGCGTTGGTTACTGTGGAAGACAAGCGGTTTTTTGAGCACAATGGTATCGATTTAAGAGCTTGGATGCGGGTGCTATTTAAAACTGTATTATTTGGCGACCGCTCATCTGGGGGAGGAAGTACGCTAACTCAACAGTTAGCTAAGAACCTGTATCCGCGTCAATCTTACCGGTTTTTATCGCTCCCGATCAATAAAATCAGGGAAGCTATTGTCGCCAGGCGGTTAGAGCGTATCTATTCAAAGCATGAGATTATAGGGCTGTATCTGAACACTGTTCCGTTTACCGGGACCGTTTATGGGGTAGAGGTAGCAGCCCGGCAGTTTTTTAATTCGGATTCGAAAAATATTTCTTTAGAAAATGCTGCGGTACTGATCGGAATGCTCAAGGGTATTTCTATCTATAATCCTATCCGGCACAGGGATAGAGCCCAGGCACGGCGGAATACGGTTTTGAAATTGATGGAGCAGGAGGGGCTTATCGAGCCAATGGTTTATGATTCATTGAGTGCACTTTCTTTGGAGATAAATTATACGATAGAGAGCCATAATGAAGGGCTGGGCACCTATTACCGTTCTTTTCTCAAGCAAGAATTGGAAGAAGAATTGCAAGGTTTTCGCAAACCCGATGGCTCCATTTACAATATTTACAGAGACGGACTTCGGATCTATACTACTATTGATTCCAGAATGCAGCGATATGCTGAGGAAGCTGTTGCCGAGCATCTTTCAGGTCTACAGAAAACCTTTGATGAGCACTGGAAGGAAAGGGAGTTATTGAATTTGGAAATGCTAAACCGGTTGAAGCAACAAACAAAAAGGTATCAAAACCTCAAAAAGGAGGGCTTATCCGAAGCTGAGATTGACACGATTTTTTCAAAACCCATACCGATGAAAGTTTTTTCATGGGAAGGAGAAATTGAAAAGAACTGGAGCCCTTTCGATTCGTTGCGTTATTATTTTCAGATGCTTCACGCTGGATTTATGGTCATGGATCCCCAAAATGGACATCTTAAAGCTTGGGTGGGTGGCATTGATCACAAGTATTTTCAATATGACCACGTTCTTTCTAGCCGTCAGGTGGGGTCTACTTTTAAACCCCTTGTATATGCCAATGCACTGCGCAATGGGATGGAGCCTTGCGATTTTGTCAATAACAGGCTGGTTATCTATTCTGATTATGAAGACTGGAAGCCGCAGAATGCTGATGGGAAATATGGAGGGGCTTACTCTCTGGTCGGTGCATTGAGCCAATCCGTAAATGTCGTGACTGTTGATCTGATCATGCAGACCAAGCTCGACTCTGTCATCTCCTTAGCCAATCAAATGGGGATAACCACTGAAATTCCGGAAGTACCAGCCATAGCACTAGGGGCTGTTGATATTTCATTGAAAGATATGGTCAGCGTATATGGTACATTTGCTAATGGCGGGAAACGGGCAGCAAAAAAGCACATTCTGAGAATTGAAACGGCAGATGGAGAAGTATTGATCGACTACGAGGAAAAGAAACCAATGCAACAGGTGCTTGATAAAGAAACTGCTCAAGTTATGACCAAAATGTTGCAAATGGTTGTGGATAGCGGAACAGCGAGGAGTTTGAGATACCGATATGGCCATTATGGCCCTATTGCAGGTAAAACGGGAACGACTCAGTCACATGCCGACGGTTGGTTTATTGGATATACGCCCGAGTTGGTTGCCGGAGCTTGGGTGGGCGGCGATTATCCGCAAGTACGGTTTAGGTCATTAAAACTAGGACAGGGAGCCAATACAGCTTTGCCTATTTGGGGGTTATTTTTTCAAAAGTTATACAAAGATCCAGCCTTTAAAAAATGGAAATATCGACAGTTTCCTCCTCTTGAAGATTCGCTATTGGCAAAGATCGAGTGTCCCATTTTTTTGGAAGAAGAACCAGAAGATTCAGGGTTTGAGATTAGGTTGAAAAATATTTTTGATTTTTTAAAAGGAACGTCCAATAAAAATAAAGAAGAGGCTTATCGCATGAATAGGAAGCCCGCCGTGAAAGATTACTACCTGGACGAAAAGAAAAGAAAGGAAGAAGAACGATCGATAAAAAAAGAATTGAGAAAGTTAAAGCGGGATTTGAGAAAGCGTAAGGAAGAGGTGACCAAAGAAGAAATAAATAAATTGCTAGACGAAATCGACCAGCTGAAAAAAATGCTGGAAGAATATAACAATTAACAACAGAACATCCGTTAGATCCATGAGAATTTCATCAAAGCTTCCCCATGTTGGGACTACTATTTTTTCCGTAATGTCGGCACTGGCAAGAGAGCATCAAGCGATCAATTTATCACAAGGGTTTCCGAATTTTGATTGTGATGACCGGCTTAAAGGCTTGGTCAATACTTTTATACAAAAAGGCTATAATCAATATGCTCCGATGCCAGGAGTACCGGAATTAAGGCAAAAAATTGCCCAAAAGGCCAATACGCTCTATAATTGCTTACTAGATCCGGATAAGGAAATAACAGTGACGGCTGGTGCTACCCAGGCGCTTTTCACAGCACTGGCAGCTTTTATCCGGCCTGGAGACGAAGTAATCATTATTGAACCAGCCTATGATGCCTATCAGCCCGGAATAGAAGTATTTGGGGCAAAAGCGGTTAGTTATGAATTGAAAGCGCCGGATTATGAAGTAAATTGGAATTCCATGAGCGCATTAATTTCTGATCGCACCAAAGCGATTATGATCAATACGCCTCATAATCCTACCGGTAAAGTATTAACCCAAAACGATTTGGAACAGCTCCAGATGCTAGTAGAGGGCACTGACATTCTGGTGATTAGCGATGAAGTCTATGAGCATTTAATTTTTGACAATGAACAGCATCAAAGTGTATTGAGATTTCCGGAGTTGTACAAGCGGAGTGTGTTGACTTTTTCCTTTGGGAAGACCTTCCACAATACCGGATGGAAAGTGGGGTACGCTATTGCGCCTCCGGAATTGACCGAAGAGTTTCGAAAAGTACATCAGTATAATGTGTTTTCTGTTAATACGCCCGTTCAGTATGCCTTGGCTGCTTACCTGGAGGAGCCGGCCCACTATCTTGATTTGGGGCCTTTTTATCAAGAAAAGCGGGATTATTTTTTAGAAATTCTCAAAGAAACCCCTTTTGAATTGATTCCTTGCAAAGGGTCTTATTTTCAGATGGCCAGCTATGCCGGCATCTCAGACCAAAAAGACGTAGACTTTACCCGGTGGATGATCGAAGAGATCGGCGTTGCGACCATTCCGGTTTCTGCCTTTTATGCAAGCCGAAGAGATGATCACGTCATCCGCTTTTGCTTTGCAAAAACCAAGGATGTATTGGATGCTGCCGGACAAAAGCTGAGGACACTTAAATAAAATGGGTATAGCCTGACTTTGAGTTTTTCTAATAGGCTCTTACATTTTTCTTCTCCATGTAATTGATAAAAGCTTTATTGACTACTTTATTTCCGCCGGGTGTAGGGTAGTTACCCGAGAAATACCAGTCACCGTTGTGGTCAGGAATCGCATTGTGCAACCCTTCAATTGTTTGGTAAATGACTTTTACCTCTTCGTCGATTCCTTGAGGGGTAATGATCTTAGCTATTTTACTGGAAACTTCCTCGTAAGGAAAAAGGTCGTACAACGGAGCTACTTCATTCTTTACCTCTTCTTTTGGCAGGTATGCTGAAGCTTTGCACCGTTCGTAAGCTTCCTCAAGTAGTTCCTCTTTCCCATTTTCTTTAAGCAGTTCAATCAAGGCTTTAAATGCAACGAACTGGTGCATTTTTGACATATCGATCCCATAGCAATCGGGAAATCGTATCTGAGGTGCCGAAGAGACTACGATGATCCTCTTCGGTTGCAACCTGGAAACCATCGTAATGATGCTCGACTTCAGCGTAGTCCCCCTAACGATGGAATCATCGACCAGTACCAGGTTATCGATGTTATTATTTACAATGCCATAGGTGACATCATATACGTGCGAGACCAGTTCTCCTCTGGAGGCGTCATCTGCGATAAAAGTCCTTAACTTATCATCTTTGACCACAATCTTTTCTACTCGGGGCTGTACGGAAAGGATTTTTTCTAATTCAACTTCCTTAATATTATCACCCAATTTCAGGATTTGGTCTTTCTTCATTTCATTGAGGCGTTTGCGTACGCCCTCTACAAGGCCAAGGAAGGAAGATTCGGCTGTATTAGGTACAAAAGAGAAAACGGTATTTTCAATGTCATTATCTACTGCTTCAAGTACGGCATCGGTCAGTTGTTCGCCCAGTTTTTTACGTTCGAGATAAATATTTCGGTCGGTTCCGCGGGAAAAATAGATGCGCTCGAAGGAGCATGATCTTTTTTCGAGGGAATCAACAAAAGTTTCCTCGCTAACTTTTCCATGATGTTTGATGATGAAGGCATGACCGTTTTTCAATTCTTTGACTTGGTAGTAAGGCACTCTAAAGGCGGTTTGAATTGCAGGCCGTTCAGAAGCGACAACGGCTACTTCGTCGTCGTGGTAATAAAAGGCAGGCCGGATGCCGGAGGGATCTCTGATAACAAATGCATCCCCATGACCAATGAGGCCGCCCATGACGTAGCCGCCGTCAAATTTTCGGCAGGCGCGTTTTAGCAGCCGTTGGATATCCAGGTTGTCAAAAATGAGATTATTAATTTCTACATTGGAGTGGCCATCAGGTTTAAACCAGGTATGGAGCCGTTGAACTTCGTCATCCAGAAAATGGCCGATCTTTTCGAGGACGGTTACGGTATCTGACTTTTCTTTTGGGTATTGGCCTAGTTCCACCAATTCGTCAAATAGTTCGTCAACATTGGTCATATTGAAGTTTCCGGCCAGCACGAGGTTTCGATTGATCCAGTTGCTTTGCCGAAGGAAAGGGTGGCAAGTTTCGATCGTATTGTCGCCATGCGTACCATATCGAAGGTGTCCAAGTAGAAGTTCGCCCATGTAGGGGGTGTTATCTTTAAGCCAGACAGGATCTCTCAATTGTTCGGGAGTGAGCCCTTCGAACCTGCCGTAAACTTTATCCCAGAGGTCCTTTAAATAGTTATTGGCGATGGATCGTTTTCTGCTGATGTATCGGGTTCCGGTCTTAGGATTGAGTTTGATCGTGGCGATTCCTGCACCGTCTTGCCCTCTATTGCGCTGCTTTTGCATGAGTAGTCGCAATTTGTTAAGGCCATAGAATGGGGTGCCGTATTTTTCTTGATAAAACTCAAGGGGCTTTAACAGCCGAATTAAGGCAATACCACATTCGTGTTTTATAATGTCGCTCATGATGATTTTTTAGAATCTTGAAAAAAATGCAAAGATAAATTGTTTATGAACTTACAACAAGGTTAGGTACAAGATAGTTATAGCGATGAACAATGAGGAATGAACAATGAGTGTTTTATTTTAATAAAAAATTACATCCATCCTTATTCAATACACTGTAACCTAAATTACTTAATTTTTTGACCATGTCTTTTACATCAACTC
>CAZHOV010000039.1:0-10262 GCA_964534315.1 uncultured Saprospiraceae bacterium
TCTATCTTTTTTTCAAAGTTCGCTTTTTTTCTCCATTTTTGCACAATCTGACGGTACAACGGTACAACGGTGCAAGGGTATAACGGTGCAAGGGTATAAGGGTACAACGGTATAACGGTGTAAGGGTATAACGGTACAACGGTGCAAGGGTATAAGGGTACAACGGTGTAAGGGTACAAGGGTATAACGGTACAACGGCAGATTGTGCAAAAATGGTCATTTTTTGCTCCTGCCCCGATTCGATAATAATTTGGTCTCCAGACCAATTTAAAAAGAATTATATTTTTATTAAGAACCTCTCTTAATGTTAAAAAATACGAGGTACTGGCGAGCCATCTTCAGCAAATAGGTCGTATGATTGGCGGCTAGATCAAAAAATGTGGATATGGTCAATGGAAATACATCAATCTACCCGTGGAGGTGTCAGTCGCTACGCGCCTGATCAATTGGCCCCATAAATTTGGCTACGGAGGTTGTAATCGCTACGCGCTTACTTGAAAAACAAGGATACCTTCTCCGATAAGAATTAAACTTGTGCCATAGATAGATGATCAAGATATACGCTTACTTGAAAAACAATGGCCTCTTCCCGAGGTAAAAGGATAGATTCTATCTACTGTGAGATAACCGCTCAACTTTTTATCTTTGTCTAGAAAAATACGAAAATCCGAAAGTTCAGTTACACCGCAGTACGTGCTGTCCTAACAGCTAATGAAACCAATACCTACATGAGTCAATTACAAACAACTCGTCCTGTCCTCATCAAACTTTTCAACAGAATAGGTCAACGGGTATCTATTGATCTTGATGTTTTAATGAAAAGAGCAATTAAAAAAGAGGGACTTTCCGATTTTGGTGCAGATGCAGACTTTACTCCATTGGAAAAGCTCTTGGATGCTACAAAAAGAGAGGCGCACTTGCACCGGTTTGGGCAGTTTATTATCAGAGAACGATTGGTAGGAATTTTAGGCAATCGATTACGGGCTCAGTATTGGTTTGAGAAGCATCCCGAAATTGAGGAACAACAGTTAAACCCGCCAATTATAATCACTGGATTGCAGCGCACTGGAACGACCTTACTTCAGCGGCTACTTTCCGCTGATCCAAGCAACCGGGGATTACTTTCCTGGGAAGCCCTTAATCCGGCTCCTTTTTTAAAAAACAAACGTGGCGAACCAGATAGACGTATCAGGCTGGCAAAAATGAGTGAGCGAATGCTGAAGATCATGTCACCCCAGTTTTTTGCTATTCATCCGGTTGAACACCAGGCTCCGGAAGAAGATGTATTGCTTAATGACCATACCTTTATCAGTACGGTGCCCGAGGCTATGCTCCACGTACCCGAATATGCCGAATGGGTAGAAGAGCAAGACCATACGCCGGCTTATACTTACCTCAAAAAGATGCTTAAATTGCTCCAATGGCAAAGGCCTGGTAAACAGTGGGTGTTAAAATCACCTCAGCATCTCGAGTTTTTGGACACGATTCGACAAGTGTTTCCGGGTTGTACCATCATCCAAACGCACCGGAATCCCGAAAGAGTAATTCCCTCCTTTTGCAGTATGGTTTATCATAGCCGCAGTATCTTTAGCGATCAGGTATCGCCGGAAGAAATTGGCCGGCACTGGCTCAGAAAAGATAGCTATGCGATGAATAAAACGCTGGAATATAGGGCAAAAGTAAAGGATGAAGGTGTTATAGACGTGTATTACAAAAATTTAGTGAATGATCCGATAGCTTGCATTCAGGAGATTTACCAACAGGCTGGTTTTGAATATACCGAAGCAGCCAGAGCAGCCATGCAGGCGGTGCTGGATCGTTCCCCTCAATACAAATACGGCGTTCACCGGTACGATATCAATGATTTCAAGCTAACAACGGCTCAAATAGATAAAGCATTTGAACACTATTTCGATCGATTTCCAAAAGCAACCTTATAACTATGACTTCTAATAAATACACCAATCCTTTTTCGGCTACCCTGAATGGGGTACTCGATCTGTTTCGAAAAAAAGAAGGTATCGATCCGATGCCAGAGGATGAGCGCCTCGATGGCAAGACGATCATGGTTACCGGTGCAAATTCTGGACTCGGTTTTGCCGTAGCCACAGACCTTGCCAGGAGAGGTGCTCATGTAATTATGGCCTGCCGGAGTGGCATACCTGAGGCCGGAGAACAAGTAAAGCAATTATCGGGTTCGGAAAAGGTGGAAATGATGTATGTCGATCTTTCTGACAGCAAAAAAATCAATGCTTTGGTGGAGGAACTGGAAAATAGGAATATCCAATTAGATGTCGCTATTTTTAATGCAGCGGTTGTTCCGCCCGGCGCTCAAAAAACCAGGGAAGGCCTGGATTTAATGTTTATGGTCAATTATCTGGCTAAGTTTATGCTAGTTAATGCACTTTTAGAGCGAGAGATCATCCGCTCGGCACCGGAATCTGGTACGTTACCCAGGATCATCTTTGTTTCTTCCGAATCGCACCGGGTAAAACGATCATTAGATACCGAAAAGCTAGGGACTTTCGAACCTTATCCGATGGGGAAGGTCGTTGCTTATTATGGATATTATAAACTGGCGATGAATACCTTCGCCAGAGAATTATCGAGACGTCTAAACCCAAATGGTCAGGTAAAAATAGCGGTTCACGCTCTTTGTCCCGGTCCGGTCAACTCCAATATAGCGCGGGCCACTCCTCCGCTTTTTAAGCCCTTGCTGAAATTAGTATTTGCCCTCTTTTTCCGGGATCCGAAAATAGCGGCTCCTCCGGTTGTTTATCTTGCTTGCTCCCCCGAGATCGAAGGTCAAACCAATCGTTATCTGCACATGCTAGTGCCCAAAGAAATGGATGAAAAAGCGCTGGATCCGAAAGTTGGTAAGCAACTTTGGGAGCGATCGGAGGAGTTAGTGCATGGATTAAACGGAGAATTTTAATTTTTGTAGTCCCCAGGAAATTTATGATATTTGAAGCTTTAATAAATCTGGTTTAACGTCCATAATATAAGGTATGTAGTGCATGGGTGAAATCCAAAGTGTAAAAAAAAATATAATTCTTTTTGGGGTTCCAAGAAGTGGAACTACTTGGTTGTCAGAAATTTTGACTCACCATAATTCTATTAGCAGAATCCACGAACCAGATAACGAATTGATCTCTTTCTTGGGGCTTTTACATAAGAAGGGTTATCCACGATTCCCTTATCTAAGACCTGAGGAGTCTCACATTCAAATAGATCAACTTTTTGAGATCGTTTTAAATAAAGATTTTTACGATACGTACAGTTTTTCTAATACGCTTTGCTTTAAACTTTATCGGCAAAGGATTCCAAGCTTACAAAAGCAACTTCGAAAACACAATACTGCTTTGAAGAAGGATCTTTTTCTATCTTCCTGGATGGATAAATTATTGGTGAAGGGAAATCGAAAAGAACGAGTTTTAGCGAAATCTGTACATGGATTATTGATGATTCCTTATCTTATGAATCGCTTTAAATTTATTCCTATTATTCTACAGAGGCATCCATTAAATGTATTTTCAAGTTATATTGTGATGAATTTACCTGATCGGAACCGAGCACTATTTAAACAATCTAAATTATTTGAGGATTTCAATATTTCTTATCAGGGTGTGGAATATGAACACGAGGATTTTAAAGCAGGATTTCAACTAGGGGTTTTTAGGAAGGTTTTTAAAGGGTATAAAAAAAATCTGAGTGAGAAAAAGGTTGTTTTTGTTGATTACGAAAAAATAATTCAGAGTCCATACAAAGAAGTTGCTGGGATTTGTGAGCGTTTATCCATTGAGTATACTTCCGGTATGGAACAATTTATGAGATCGAAGTTTAAAAGTGGTAAAGGATTTGCAACTAATCGGGTCATTGATAAGCAAGCCGAGATTTGGAAAGAAAGATTAGAAACACAACAGGTAGATCGCTTTATCCGCGGCTACTCAGCTGCTATTGGAGAAATTGACTTTAAATACTGATGATGAAAAGGGTTTTTATTGTTGGAACGGCTCGGTCGGGTACGACTTTATTGCAAAGTATATTTGGAAGTCATAAGTCTATTTATACCTTCCCTGAAAGCCACTTTTTTAGTAAAACCATTCCTAAAGAGAAATTGCTTCGATTTATACACAGAATTAATGCTCATCACAAAAATCATGTAAAGAACTTTCTACTACAAGAAAATAAATGTCATTTATATCAAGACTATTCGGGATGTACTTTTAAAATGAATAGTTGGGCTAGATACCTGATCACCACGATCGATCGAATGTGTGAAGAAGAAGGAAAAATGATTTGGCTTGAAAAAACTCCTATGCATCTTTATTTTATAGATCTGATCGAGAGAAATTGTAACCACGCTTTTTTTATTCATCTCATTCGGGAACCAATTGCTAACATCGCAGCTGTTTATCATGTTAGTAAGAAGTACCCTGAGCAGTTTTTTCAGAATACGGTTTCAAAGGCCATTAAACGGTATAAAAAAGAAATTCGTATTTCAGAAAAGTACTTGAACAATTCCAATCATGCCCATGTCCATTATGAAGCGTTAGTGGAAAATCCTCGTTTGGTTCTGGATTCCCTTTGCGAGCGATTGGGAATTGCTTTTGATCCGGCAATGTTGAATTATAAGCAGTCAGTAGATAAGATCATTTCCTCCGGAGAGCATTGGAAATCCGAAAATAAAGGACAATTACAAATCAGGGATAAAATTCGACAGCGAGTTAATGAACAGGAGTTGAGCCAAATAAAAAAAGCAATTCCAACCATCAATTCTAAGTTATTGTCGTATTATGCAAAGCCTTAAAGTTGCCATCCTGGAATTTGACTACCATCCGGAAGTCTTGCGGAATACCTGCATGATCCTCCAGGATAACCGTATGGAAGTACTCATTTTTACCAGCAAAAAAATATGGAACAAAGTAAACTTATATCAGGATATTCCTCCTGAAGAATTTCATTTTTTTCTGCATGATCCTTCCGAAGGCTCTTTAAAGCATTTTCTTCAACAGCATTTATCAGCGCTGAATTCTTGTGATTTGATCCTATTTAATACCGTAGCTTCAAATTACCGGATTTACTATACGTTAAATATCATACCGCCAATCCTTCTGCGCATCCACAATTCTAATGCCTACTTCCTGCCGATGTATAAAACCTATCGGCCCCGGTTAACGCCTTTTTTTCTATGGAAAGACTTTTCCCATTTTGTTCGAAAATCCTTGCTCAAACTGGATTGGTACCATCGGACAAAGTTCTTAGAGCGAGTTAATTATTTTATATTTCCAAGTGAAATAACAGAGGCATATGCCATTGAAAAATTAAGAATACCTCGAAATACTACTTACACCCTTCCTTTTTCATTTATGCACCCTCCTGCTTCCGTATCTAAGACGATAGACAATAATTGCATCACTATCGCAGTTATCGGGATAGTAGATCAACGTAAGAGAGATTATATGCTCCTTTATAAAGCTATCAAAAGACTGATTCCAACACTTGCACAAAGAGAATATACTATTAAATTGGTATTGCTGGGATCAGCCAGCTCTATGTTTGGCAGAAAACTAAGCCAACTATTTTCCGGGTTGGAATCGGAAAAATTTGAGTTTGTCTACTTTAAAGGATTTGTTTCTGAAGCGCTTTTTGTAAAGTATATCACCGAATCTGCTTTTTTTATTCTTCCCTTGAATATCAATACCCGATTTACCATCTATAATGAAGTATACGGATACACAAAAATATCAGGAAACGTAAACGATATTATCAAACATCAAAAACCTGCATTGATTTGCGATCAATACCCATTAGAGGAGGGGCTCCAGTTAGTTACAGACACCTTTAGAGATGCTGAAGAGTTATCTTCAAAAATTGATAGCTGGTGCTCAGAGCGAACGTTCAAAAATCTTGATTTTCAAAAGTTATATGAGAAATATAATTTCTCTGTTATAAGAGAGCGGTATTTTCTCACTTTTCAGGAAATTGCCGGACTACACCCAGGTAAACAAAAACAATCTCCTGATTAAACCTGCACGGTAGAAAAATATATTTCAACGCTATAAATTGTTGACAACTATTTGTAAAAAATCATGGAAAATAAACCAACGCAACCCATTACCATATCATTCATTATTCCCGTTTACAACCGCCCCAAAGAGGTGGAGGAGTTATTGGAGAGCATGTCGCAACAAACCAATACGAATTTTGAGGTGGTGATCGTGGAAGACGGGTCGGCGGTGAAATGTGAAGATATTTGTAAGGCCTATGAAGGTAAGCTCGATATTAAATATTTCTTCAAAGAAAATTCGGGTCCCGGGCAAAGTAGAAATTACGGATATGAGCGAGCCGGCGGGAACTACTGCATCTTTCTGGATTCTGACTGCGTACTTCCGCCCCAATATTTTGAAACCGTCGTCAATACTCTGACATCTGATTATGTAGATGCCTTCGGCGGGCCCGATAAAGCGCACGAAGACTTTACGCTTTTTCAAAAGGCGGTCAATTATTCTATGACCTCTTTTTTCACCACGGGCGGTATACGGGGGAGTAGTGAAAAGCTGGATAAATTTTATCCCAGAAGTTTCAATATGGGCTATTCGAGAGAAGTATTTGACAAAACAAAGGGTTTCGCCAAAATGCGGTTTGGGGAAGATATTGATATGAGTATCCGGATATTGAGGAATGGCTTTAAAACCCGCTTGTTTAGGGAGGCTTATGTCTTTCATAAGAGAAGAACCAATTTCAGGCAGTTTTTTAAGCAAGTTTTTAATTCCGGTATTGCCCGGATAAATTTATACAAGAAATATCCGGATTCACTGAAGATCGTTCACCTGGCACCTGCTACCTTTGTTGTCGGTGTGATTTTTCTGCTATTATTTTCTATTGTATGGTCGCCTGTTTTTCTGATTCCCATTTTGTTGCACGCCCTGCTCATATTTGTAGATGCTACGATTAAGAATCAAAGCACCCAGATCGGGGCATTAGCTGTTGCCACCAGTTATGTCCAGTTATTTGGGTATGGTACCGGTTTTATTACCGCCTTTTGGAAGCGGGTGGTGCTAGGCAAGGACGAGTTTGCTGCGTTTCGGAAGAATTTTTATAAGTAAGATGCGGTGTCGGCATTACTCAAAGCATTACATTTTGAACAACTAGAGAATTCCATAAAATTGATAAGTCCTTTAGATAAGCGAATAGCAGCTTGTATCATTGGCATACCTTAAAATTGACAAAAAGTATTTCCTTCCATTTGTAGATCGTTAGCAATTCTGAAAATACTTTTGGCTAAATTGAAAAATGGTCTTATTTTAAGGGATATAGATCAATACTTCAAATTATTCTAATAACCGAGCAGGTTAAATTCATTGCCAAAAAACATGAACAAAACACCACTAGTTTCGGGAGCAAGAGTAGGTACAAGAGGTGAAGATTTCCTGATTACAAATGTAAAGGAAAACTATGATGGTTCTTTTCTGATTGATGCGGAAGGGATAAGCGAACTGGTAAAAGGTAAATCTTTTATTTTTGATACTCGGATCGATACGGATATTACTGTTTTAGATCCGGCAAAGACCAAACTGGTTGCCGATACTGACTATGGTTATCGTAAAACCAAGTTATTTCTGGAGACACAAATTCGGCACTCCACCAATTATTCTAAAAAAATCACCATAGCGCATAAAGCAGCTTTTGATATCTCTAATTTTCAATTTGATCCTACCTTAAAAGCATTCAAATTACCCCGCCCTAGGATGCTCATTGCAGATGGGGTGGGTCTTGGAAAGACTATTGAAGTAGGGATCTTTCTGGCCGAAATGATTAAAAGAGGGAAAGGTAAACGGATTATGGTTTTAGCTTTGAAATCCATCTTGGGTCAGTTTCAACAAGAAATCTGGAATCGTTTTGCCATCCCTCTGGTAAGATTAGATTCTCATGGGATAGCTCAAATTAAAGCAGAACTACCCGCCAATAAAAATCCTTTTGAGTATTATGACAAGACCATTGTTTCCATTGATACGCTAAAGAACAATGCTAAATTTCGGCATCATATCGAAAAATCCAATTGGGACATTATAGTCATTGATGAATGTCATACGGTCGCAAACTCGTCCAGCCAAAGGGGGAATTTAGCTCAATTCCTGGCGACCAAATGTGAATCACTAATTTTAACCTCTGCTACACCGCATAATGGAAAGAAGGAGACTTTTGCCAACTTGATCAACATGATCGAACCAACTGCCATTCCAAAAAATGGAGAATATGCAAAAGACCATGTTGAGCCCTATTACGTTCGGCGGTTCAAGCAACATATTCTGGACGAAAAAGTCAGATCTAATTTCCAGGACCGTGAGATCATCCCCATCCATGCTAGTTTAGAAGCCGAAGAAGAAGACTTTTTAGCCATTCAGCAAAAAATTAAATTCAATGCACTGAACAGTAGCAAAGAAAAAGGCATCAAAAACCTATTCGGAACATCCGACTCAAAAACCCGCAGAGACTTTTTGTTTTCTATTGGTCTTTTCAAAGGGTATATGTCTTCTCCTATGGCCGCATTAACCAGTTTAAATAAGCGTATTAAAAAACTAAAAGATAAACTGGAAAAATCTGATGCTGCAGAGGATAATATTGCTCTACTTAAGGGGCTGACTGGAAAACTAGAAAACATTATTAAAAATGGGAAAGACGCAAAATACACAGCCTTCAAAGAAAAATTGATCGAGCTGGGTTGGGCCGGAAGAAAGCGTGACGAGCGTATCGTAGTCTTCACGGAACGGATTGATACCATCCGGTATCTTGCCGAACGGTTAAAATCCGATTTTGACTTTCCTGAAGAAGCCTTAAAAACATTCCACGGGAGCCTTACCGATATGGAGCAACAAAGACTGGTAGAAGATTTTGGTAAAAAGGATTCCGACATCCGGATATTAATCACCTCCGATGCCGGATCTCAAGGAGTTAACCTCCATTTCTATTGTAATATCATGTTCAACTATGACATCCCCTGGTCTTTGATTACTCTAGAACAAAGAAATGGAAGAATAGACCGATATGGTCAATCTAAAACACCTTTTATCTATTACCTCATCGCCAAATCAGAGACTGAAGGTTTAAAAACTGATCTTCACATTATTGAGAATTTGACAAAAAAAGAAGAAGAGGTTTATAAAACGCTAGGCGATGCAGGGTCAGTCATGAATCTCTATGATGTAAAAGCCGAAGAAACTCAGGTTGAAAAAGCCATTGCCGGCAGTAATGAAGGCTTCTTAGGCGATTTTGACCTGGACCTATTATTCGGAGAGGCGTCTGACGTAACGGAATCATTTATTGAAGCCGATCCCATCGAAGAGGCACATACATTGTATGCACAGGATTATCATTATTATAAAGATCTTTTGGATCAACTGAAAACCGATCAGTTGCTAAAAAATGATGAGGCCGAATTCGTCGATACGACCTACCTGGAGATTAAAAATAATAAAGAATTAAACCGGGTCCTTTTCGACCTGCCGAAACAGGCCAAGCCTAAACTCAACGAACCCTACCGCCTTTCGCTGGACAAAACTACCGTGCAAAATGCTATAGCGAATGCTCGTAAAAAGAAAGGAGCCTGGGCCAAGTTTCAAATATTGTATGATCTTCATCCGGTAATGAAATATTTGATGACCAAGCTCGAAGCCAGTGTAGATAAGGATGTCGCCTTAGTGGCAAAAGTCAAAGACCTGCCTGACGCTACCGGATGGTTTGTTATTCATGGGCAAGTGGCCAACAATATTGGTCAAGCCGTCATTTCCGAATTCTTTGTGGTGCCTATGAATATACAGGGCGGCCTCAACTCTAAACCCCTAACCCTCTACGATTTCTTCAAGCGATATGATATTTCTAAAGAATTGGTCACCCTCTCCATAGATGCCGATGACCTAGACCTTCTTCATCGTATATTACCCGATGCCATTATGTTTGGAACGGAAATGTATATGCATCAAAAGCAACAACTAAAACAAGCGGAAATGGAAAAACAAGCCGCCGTTTACGAAGAAAAATTAAAGCACTGGGAACGAGATGCTAAGAATCAGCTTTCCATTGATTTTGCAGATAAACCAATGACTGGTTTTGTAAAAAGAAGATTTGAAGATCGAGAATTGGAAATCAAAACTATCCTGGAAAAGTCCAGCCAATATTTTAAAGACCTGACCTCTCTTAACCAGGATGCCTACCTGAAAGTTATTGCCGTATTTTTTAATGATTAAAAAGCGCTTAGTGAT
>CAZHOV010000039.1:10272-17122 GCA_964534315.1 uncultured Saprospiraceae bacterium
ATTAGCTGTTCGTAAATAATTTCAAAATGAAGGATTTTAGAAAATTAGAAATTTGGAAAAGGTCAATGGAAATAGTTAAACAAGTATATACTTTAACAAATCAATTGCCGAAAAAAGAACAATTTGGATTGACCAGTCAAATTAATAGATGTGCCGTTTCTATTCCTTCTAATATCGCAGAAGGCTGTTCCAGATCTTCAGATCGTGAACTCAAACGATTCATTGAAATTGCTTTAGGCTCCGCTTTTGAACTGGAGACTCAACTAATGATCACTCAGGATATTTATCGAATAGAAGTAGCAGCGCTTTTGGATGAAGTTAATCAAATTCAAAAAATGATGAACGCTTATCATTCCAGGCTCAAAGCCAGTCCAAACACTGACTACTCTAAACCCTAAAAGCTAACTACTAAAAACTAATAGCTAACTAAATGATCAGATTCATACAAAATATCGGCGACTACTTTTCTTCCAATTATTTTGATGAAGACTTCGTCAAAAAGGTGCTGGAAAAAACGAGCTACGCCGCCGAGGATGTCAAATTATTTCAGAAAAAAATCAGCGCATTAAAAGACAAATACTTCCGCTATAAGCAAAACATCCTGGAGGGGCGCTTGCGAATCAAAGACAAAGTAACCGAAACCCATGGGTTTCATACGATTGTATTGACAGCCCTGGGCTATGATGCCAAACGAACCGAATATCATGAACTTTTTCATGTGGATGAAAAAACAGTGCTACCGGTCCGGCATACCCTCTTTCGCGGTGACCAACCCCATCTGATGATCATGGAGATGCAGCCGCTCATCAAAGAAGGTGATGAAGAACCCGATGGCCTGTTTGAGCAACAATACAATGTAGAAGAGGATGATACACAAACCCCGCCCCAAAAATACCACCGCTCACAATGGGAAAACGTTTTTAAAGTCCCGGACGGATTAAAGATCTCTCCGATGGTGATCAACAAGGCAGTCTCACAGCTTTTTCTTCTGGATGCCCATCGCCGACCAAAATACATCCTGCTGTGCGCTGGTAATGTTTATTACCTCCTCGAACAGGAAAAATGGTTCCGGGGTAGCTATCTGGAATTCGACCTGGAAAGCCTTTTCGATGAGGCCAGTATCAACCGCAATTATTATAGTCTCTTTTACTTTCTCCTGGCAAAAGAAACGCTGGCTCCACAGTCAGAGATCGTCCTGATGGAACAACTGGATGAAGACAGCCATAAGAGTGCTTATGAAGTGACCCAGGACCTTAAAGAAGGTGTCATCCATGCCGTCGAAACCATCGCGAATGAAGCCGTCTATTTTCTAAAAATCAAAAATGGCGGCCTGGAAAAGGTAGATGCAGAGCAGCTCAAAAACGAATGTCTCACTTACGTTTACCGATTACTCTTTTTGTTTTATGCCGAGTCAAGAGAAGATCTGGATATCCTGCCAGCTAAAGATGAGGTATACCTGCACGGCTACTCGCTGGAAATGCTCCGTGACCTGGAACAGGTACCGCTCAACACAGCCAGTAGCCAAAACGGCTATTTCTTTCACGAATCCCTGAGCCGTTTGTTTTCCCTGCTAAGTAATGGCTACCGGGAAAAGGATCAGCTCAACCGCAGCTTCCGGGTCCGGCATCTGGACTCGCCCTTATTCAATGATGATACGCTGACCATCCTGCCACAGGTAAAGATCCGGAATGTGATCTGGCAGGACATCATTTGTCAGCTTTCGCTTAGCAAAAAGAAAAGGGGCAAAACCCGTGGCCGTATTTCCTACGCTAACCTGGGCATCAACCAACTTGGTAGTGTATATGAGAGCTTGCTGGCATTTCGGGGCTTCTTTGCCGAAAGTGATTACATCGAAGTACACCGAAAACCGAAAAAGAAAAACGAGACCTCCTCCTCCATCGCAGCTAAAGATGGTTCTTACCTGGTCCCCCGTCACCGCCTGGATGATTTTGACATCCGAGAGGTGTATCACGAAGCCAATGGCGATATGCGAATCATTCCTCAGGGTACGTTTATCTACCGCCTAAGTGGACGGGACCGACAAAAATCAGCGTCCTACTATACCCCCGAGGTACTGACCCAGTGTACGGTCAAATATACCCTGAAACCCATCCTTGAAAGACTGGACCAGGGCGAGATGGAGGCCCGGGACCTGCTGGACCTCAAGATCCTGGAACCGGCTATGGGTGCCGCCGCCTTTCACAATGAGGTGATCAATCAACTCGCCGAGGCTTATTTGCAATACCGCCAACTAGAACTCAATGAAAAAGTGGCGCCAGATAAATACCGCGAAGAAACCCAAAAGGTGAAAGCTTATATCGCACTGAACAATGTGTACGGGGTGGATATCAATCCCACCGCTGTGGAGCTGGGTAAGCTCTCCCTCTGGCTCAATGTGATCCATAAGGATATGCAGACGCCCTTCTTCGGCTATCGCCTCGGTACCGGTAATGCGGTCGTAGGCGCCTGGCTCAAAGTCTATCCCACCGCCGACCTCTTGCTGGACCCAAAAGACAAGAGAGCCAAAAAAGAATGGTGGACCAAAGCGCCTAAGCACTTAAGGTTTCATAAAACCAATCGTCAATTACTAAGGAATGATAAGCAAATCTACCACTTCCTCCTGCCCGATAAAGGCATGGTTCCTTCGGCCAATATCAAACTGCTCAAAGCAGACTATCCTGAGGAGGCGAAGAAAGTGAGCGACTGGAAGAAGAGCTTCTGCGCACCGATCAGTGCCAATGAATTACCTATCCTGCAAAAACTATGTAAGCAGATCGATACCTTACTCGAAGATCACTACCGGCATCAGCAGCGCATCAACCGTCTCACCGCCGGTAAGGTAGCCCTCTTTGGAGAAAAAGCGCCCGAACTGGGGCTCGACAGCTACGCCGAAAAAGAACGCCTGGCTGCCGAACGTCTTAGTCACAACGCTCCCTACTTCAAGCTCCGAATGATCATGGACTACTGGTGTAGCCTATGGTTCTGGGATATGCGGGAAGCCGCAGAGTTGCCAACCCGCATGGAATGGTACCAGGATATCGCCAACATCCTGGATGTGGACCTCTCAGCTACACCCTCTGCAGAGTCAGATACCGGCAGTTCCTTCGATAGCCCGACTCCAAAACAAGCCGAGCTTTTTCGGCGGAGTGAACAACTGGTACTCGGCACCGATGGAATCGCCAGAACCGCCCAGGAAGCCATTGTCTCCTACACCCAGCAGAACCGGCCCGGGCTTTTCGAAAACCGGCGCCTCCAACTGGTTCGGCAATACGCCCAAAACTATCGCTTCTTCCACTACCAACTGGAGTTTATTGAAGTGTTTAAAGAACGGGGTGGGTTTGATGTGATTGTGGGGAATCCACCTTGGGTAAAACTTACCTTTAGTGAAATTCAAGTATTACAAGATTTTGATCCAATAATCTCTTTAAGAAATGTTAGTTCAGCAATATTTTCTAAAACCAAGGAATCATTGCTTTTTTCTAACAGAGAGGCTAAAATATCTTATATCAACGAACAAGTTGAAATGGAATCTATTACCTCATTTGTTCGGTCAATTTCAAATAACTATGAACTCCAAGGGCAACAGCCTGACTTGTATAAGTATGTCATTTTAAACTCATTAAAATCGATAAATGATTTTGGTAAATGTGGCATTATTCATCCTTCAACTGTGCTAGAAGATTCAAAAGGCGGGTTAATGAGACAATTTATTTTGAAAAAACTTGATTTTTTGTTTCAATTTAGAAATCATTTAAAGTTGTTTCCTATCGGTCATTCTCGTCAATATCTAGTCGCAATTTATTCAGGTAAGCCATCAATTGAAGTTGATATTAAGTCTATCAATAATCTACTACATCCAAGAACAATAGATAAATGCTTTCTTCCTCCTATTGGAGCGATTAAAAATGGTGTTCCAGGAATAAAACGGAATACTAAGGATGGAGGATTCCAATGGGACTTAAGAGGAGATGACCGACGGATAATTAAAGTCGATAATAAATTATTAGAACTTTTATCGGAGATTGATGGGTCAGAAAATCCAAAACTATTGAGTTTTCACTCTAAAAATGATATAAAAGTTTTAGAGTCCTTGTTTAAAAAATCTCAAAAAAGAGTAGCAGACCTAGCCCCTTATATTACAGAAGGACTTCATGAAACCAATCAAGTAAAAAAAGGTAATCTTACAAATCTTTCAAAGGAAACAACTTCAGTTGATAATATCAAAGGACATGTTTTTATAGGTTCAGAAATTCATATTTGTACTCCTTACTATCGTTCTGCTAATGTTCAAGTTACCAATCGCCACGACTTTTCAAATTATTGGTATTGCAAAGATCTTCCATTCAAGTATCCTAATATGGTTTTTTCTTTAACAGACAAAGGGAAAGAAATAATAAATACCGAATGGTATCTGAATAAAAAGTTAGGTTTCAATAAAATGCTTGATCCAGGAATTGAGCGAACACTGCAACCATGTATTTTACCTGAAAACACACTCCATACAGGAGGAATTATTTCAGTATCAGAAATATCTGACTATTATTTGAACCTCTTATGTGGAATTACAAGCACAATTTTATTCGACTTTTTTATCAAGATCACCAAGAAGGCTAATGTTAGTTCAGGTTTAATAAAATCTTTTCCAATCCATGAGAACAACCCCTTAATTATTTCTGCAATTATTGACCGTGTTTTAGATATGCATAACGATAGTAATCGAAATGCAATTCGTTATTCAAAACAGATAGTCAATGATTTAATTCAACAAGGATACGATGCTTCGAATTGCTTTTTGATTAGGAGACAAAACCTTCTTGAGCTTGATGTATTAGTTGCGAAATTAACGGGATTGAACATTGAAGATATTATTGACATATACAATATTTATTTTCCAGTCAGCCAACAATATGAAGAAGATACATGGTTTGACAGAATGGGGAATATTGTTTTCACTTGTAATAGTCAAGGATTAAAAGGAATTGGCGTAAATCGTTCTGTTTGGAATGAAATAAAAGATTTTAGCACCGGAGAAACCTATGAGCACACCATAGAAAAAAGCGAGCTCTACTTTGGCAAGAAGGTCATCTATCATGCCCCATTTGACAAGTGCGACCGGGTGGAGGACTATAAGGTGGCCTGGGCGCATTTTGCGGAGGTGTTTAGGGACAAGTGATTAGCTGTTAGTAATTAGGGGTTAGTTTAGTATTGCAAAAAAAATAACAATTCTAGAGCATGAGTGATTTAGTATATCCTATAAAACATATTTTTAGTACGGACAAACGGGAAGGAGCGCTTGGTAAAAAAGACGCCCAAAAGTATTACATCGCTCCCTATCAGCGGGGGTACAAATGGGGTTCCGATGATCCGAATGCTCCGGTTTGGTTATTGATGACGGATATTAAAGATGCATATGAAGGCGGGGAGGAGGAATATTACTTGCAATACATTACCGTAAAGCAGAACGAAGTGGATGGACTGCAAGTGTTGGAGGTCATTGACGGCCAGCAGCGCCTGACCACCCTTAGCCTTATGTATGCGCTTTTAGCATCTCAACTAGAAGATAAAAGCCTGGCGATTAGCAATGAGAAACTGTCCTATAGAGTTCGTGAAAACGTCAGTCGTTTCTTTACGGATTTTATTTACAATGGCGTAGAAAAATTACTGGAATTAAACTGGGAGGATTTTATCGATGAATACCCGGGATACGATGCACAAGATATTTTTTACCTGTTTCATGCGGTGCAGTGTATTCATCAGGAGTTACCCGAGAATATTCAGGGCTTCTATGATTACCTCAACGATCAGGTAAAACTCATTTTTAACTTTATTGACAAAGGCAATCTCAGCAGCGAAAAGGTATTTAGCAACCTCAACACCAACAAAGTTGATTTGACCGGGACGGAATTGGTAAAAGGTTTGCTCTTGACGCGAGCTGCCCGTGAGAAAGAAGATGAAAAAACAGCCCGTCATTTTAAAGAAGTATTAGAACTCCGGGCAACGATGGGCCGCCAGTGGGACGAAATGGCCAATTGGTCGCAGCAGCCCGATATTAAAGCCTTTTACTTTGTCGATTTTTCGGATCCTTTAGCAGGATTAGTTTATTTGCTGGGGCTGAGCAGGGAGTATTCCGGCAAGGCGAAAGGAGGCAATAAATATGAACTGTTTAATTTTTTTCAAACACTGATCAAGCGGAGAGGGTGTGCTGGCCCAGGTTTTATTTAATGAGTTACGACAATTGTTTTTTCAGTTAAGGGACTGGCACCTCGACACCACAACACATAACTTCCTGGGCTACTTATTCTTTTATAAAGAATCTAACTTTTCACTGAAAGACCTTCCCGCTTTATTAAAAAAAGATAAGCCCTCCTTGCGTCAAGAATTGATCAAAAAGATTTTAGAATTGGTCGATGTGGAGACATCAGAGCTGGTGTATGGTGAGACCAATTTGGATATTCACAAATTACTGCTTTTTATCAATGTGTTTGGGTCGGATACGCCCTTTAATTTTAGAGAATTTGCCGACAGGAAATGGACCCTGGAACATATTTTTCCTCAAAATCCGGATTTCCTTCCTGATACATTAGGTAGCAAAGACATCGCTTTAATCAACAAGCTTTTGGAAGCCAATTGGGAACAACGAACCAAAGACAAGCTACTGGAGATGATGGACAATGAAGCTGCTCAAGTACAAGTAGATGAACTGGCCAGGAAAATGGCGCAAAGTTCTTGTCAGCTCTCAAACGAAGAGAAAGTATTGTTGTACCACTCCATCAATAAGCTGAGATTAAACTCTATTGGAAATATGGTGTGTAATCCGGTCCGTCTGACCCCCCGATTCCGATTTTATCTG
>CAZHOV010000039.1:17132-35321 GCA_964534315.1 uncultured Saprospiraceae bacterium
AATGACCGGAATAGAGGGGGCAGACACTCCGGAATATACAATATGGCTTTATTGTCAGGTAGAGATAATAGTTCGAATAGCAATGGCCTTTTTGATGCTAAACGAAAAAATATTGTTCACCTGATAAGCAATGGCAGTTTTGTTCCCAAACACACCTATGATGTTTTTTCAAAGTTATTGTCGAGTGACATGTCTCCCGATCTAAGTGTTTGGTCAGAAGAAGACATTATAGCCCACGAAGCATGGATAAATAATAGAATAGAAGCTATAAAGAAAACGATGGAAGTATGAGTAAGGCATTATACAACATTAAAGAGCTTTTTATAGACGAAGGAGTCCAACAAATAATTATTCCTGAAATCCAACGGGATTATGTTTGGAAGCGTACCAATGTGGAAAAGCTATTAAAAAGTATTGTCGAAGATGCTCAGGAAAATGCCAGTGAAGCCCAACAGAAGTTAAGAGAACAACTACCGATTGTTCCTCCTGAAGTTAGAGTGATATTAGAAAGGGAATTACGCACGAATGAAGTATTTTCTAATATAGGATTTATCTACGCCTATGAAGACAGGGAATTTAAAAACAGGTATTTCTTAATTGACGGACAACAGCGGATTACCACAATTTATCTGTTGTTACTTGCCACCGCCATCAAAGATGATAAAACAGATTATTTCTCCTCTAACTATTTTCATAATAAGCAGCCGAAAGTTGATTATAAAGTCAGAGAAGCTTCTCATAATTTTTTAATCAACTTCATTTCATTTCTTTTGGAAGGTGGTCCTGTTGAGGCTGTAAAAGATCAATATTGGTACTATTCGATTTACAATAATGATAAAACAATTTCCAGTCTGCTGAATAATTATGAGGTGATAGAAAATTACATCCGGGAAAAAGACTTGTCGGTTGATTATATTGAAAATAATATCAGGCTTTGGTTTTTTGACATTAACAAAAGCAGGCAGGGAGAAGAACTTTATATCTACATGAATAGCCGGGGGGAAGAAGTAATTGCAAATGAAAACATCAAAGCCGGTTTATTGGAAAGTTGCTCTGAGGAAGAAAAAAATATTTGGGGTGCGGAATGGGAAGATTGGCAGGATTTCTTTTGGAAGCATAGAGGCAACAATGTAAATGCAGATAATGGCTTCAACGAATTTCTACGCTGGATCATCATCATTGAACATATTCTTGCCAATCCAAAATCAACGGTAGAAAATATCAGTAGGTTTATACAAGAAATTAAAAAAAGCGACCAATTTGGTTCAGAACTATTGCAACTGGCGACGATCCAACAATATTTTAATGCGCTTCGATATTTGAGCGAAAAAGTGAAAGCGTTTAACTCTAATTGGTTAACTGGCAAAACAAATATTATAGATTATATACGGTTATTTCCCTTGTTGATGTTCCTGTTTAAATATGAAAAAACGGATATGGATGAAATTGAATCATTTGAACTAAAAGAGTTCAAAGTCTATTCAAAGGCATTTCGAGAATTATTTACAAGGCCATCGGATTTACTGAGGCGAGCACTGTTGACCAAATTAGATTACTCCATAGAGGATGGCTATTCACCCAAAATTGGTGGTACCAGATATTCATTTGGTTCCAGCGTGGAAAGCTGGAGAAGTATCTTGGATCTATCAGAAAATAGATCTTCGATCATTGAATTATTGACAGATTATAATGTTAGAATGAATAAAACAGGAGCACCTTCTGAGGTTATTCTCAACAATATTGTTGAGGATTATTTAAAGAGTGATGAAGATGATGCTGATTGGATATTGCATTTCATTCAAAAGCCGGAGATATTCGCGTATTGTGAAGAAAAGAAGGCTTGTCGAAGTGGAAGCGGAGGTCTTGAAGAAATATTTCTAATGAAGCGAACCAAGGCAACTAGCTATATTTTATTGACAGACTTGCTATGATCCATTGTGTTTAGTTTTACTAACTCATTGAGCTGAAAAAGGAACAAGGTGTTTTAAAAGCATCTTTTACTTATAGGAGGGCGGTTGTTTAGGGTATATTTTGTCACAAATTTTTGATAAATTTGTGACAAAATAGATTTGTTTTATTCATGGTAAGTATTGAAGACAAAATAGAAAAGTATATAAAGGCAAAGCCTAAGGGAACCTTATTGTTTCCCGAAGACTTTAGTCATATAGGTGCTTCGACAGCTATCCGTAAAGCCTTACAACGATTACGAGAGCAGGGCTTGATCAAAAAGGTAGCTCATGGGATCTATGTGCGCCCCAAGATTAGTGATTTTATCGGGGAGCTAATGCCGACGGCTGAGGAAGTAGCTCTTGCAATAGCTAAGCGTGATAAAATACGTTTAGTGCCCACGGGAGCCTATGCACAAAATGCACTTGGCCTGAGTACCCAGGTCCCTTTGAAAATTGTGTACTTAACTGATGGTGCAGCACGAACAATAAAAGTCGGCAAGAGAACTATCAAACTAAAACGAACGACACCCAAGAACCTAATGGCGAAAGGTGAGATCAGTAGTTTAGTGATTCAGGCGCTTCGGGATATCGGCAAGGATAAAGCCACCGAAGAGGAGCTGGAAAAAATTAACAAGCTACTTAAAAAGGAAAAACCGGAACACTTAAAGCATGATATTAAGCTGGCTCCGGAATGGATTAAAAAAATTATGAAACAAGCACTAGATGCATAGATTCTACAATATACCCGAAGCGAATAAAAAAGAAATTTTTCAAGAGATAAGTGGTCAAACTAATCTGCCGGCCTATGCTGTAGAAAAAGATTGGTGGGTGGTCCAAACCCTGGCGATTCTTTTTGAAACGGAGATTGGGGAACACTTGGTATTCAAAGGTGGGACCTCACTAAGTAAAGCATTGGGACTGATTGAACGTTTTTCGGAAGATGTTGATCTAGCGGTTGACCGCGGCTTTTTTGGTTTTGCAGATGAATTGAGTAAAAGTCAACGAACCTTCCTGGAAAAAATATTTTTACTACACGAAGAGTTTTAGCGTCCACCAGAAAAAATTAGGGTAGATAGACTGAGTAGGCATTTATATGATATTTTTCAATTATCGCGAACAGCTATTGCTGACGAAGCTTTGCAGGATAAAGAACTATATGAAACGATTGTCAAACACCGTCATACCTTTACCCGCCTGAGTGGCGTTGACTACAACTTACATCAGCCTCAATCCATTAATCCAATTCCACCTGAGGAGTTGATGGAGTCTTGGGAAGCAGATTACAAAACGATGCAGGAACAAATGATCTACGGAGATTCACCAGATTTTAAAATGCTTATGGGAGCATTAACCGAACTGAAAAAACGAATTAACCACATTGAATGGAAAATGGATTGCGAATTTCCGGTATTAAAAAAGGATAAAGAATAGATGTTAAGTTTACACCAGGCTATAGAAATCAAAGCGTCCATTCTCGCCTATTTGCGGGCAACCTTTACTTTTCAGGATAAAGAGGTGGATAAAGCTTTTTATCAGTTTATTAATCATCCTGAAGAAGGCCTGTTTAAGGGGCCATACCTTTCTTTAAAGCTGCCTTTTGTCAAGGCTAATGAAGCAGAACAAAATAGCATTCCATTAAGTATCTTGCCCGATTGGTTGCCCTATGACCACCAGGTCAAGTCCTGGCATCGTCTCAGTACCGTTAACAGAAAGCCGGAACCCACTATTATCACAACCGGTACCGGATCAGGTAAAACCGAATCCTTTATGTTTCCGGTGCTGGATTACTGTTATCGAAATTTAAGCCGACAAGGGATCAAAGTTATTGTTTTGTATCCGATGAATGCCTTAGCGACTGACCAGGCGAAACGACTAGCCAAAGCGATCTACGAAGACGATCGTATCCGGGGTAAAGTGACGGCAGGATTGTTCATAGGTGAAGGGAAAGATGCCTCCAAATATCCCAAGAGTATGGGAAAGGACCATATTATCGAACACAGAGAATCTATTTTAGCCTCTCCTCCCGACATCCTCCTGACTAACTTCAAGATGCTGGACTATGGGTTGATGAAGAGCGATTATAACGACCTCTGGCTGGGTAATTACAAAGATAATACCTTATTGCAGTTTTTAGTCCTTGACGAGTTACATACCTATGATGGTGCACAGGGAACGGATGTTGCGAATCTGATCAGACGTTTAAAACTAAAACTCAATATCCCGGAAGCGCATTTATGTCCGGTCGGAACATCCGCAACAATAGGTTCAGGAGAAGATGCTCCTCAGTTATTATCCGATTATGCTTCAAAGATCTTCGGCGAGCCCATTAATCCGCATTGCATCATAACCGAAAATCGAGTTAGCGCAAATGACTTTTTTGGAGCCGATGAACAATTAGAAACTTTTACTCCCAGGAGAACCATGCTCAAGGATGTTAAGCCGCTCACCGGAGAAGGTTATGAAAAATATATTGATCGGCAGATCACTTTTTGGCAATTGGATAAAGAATTCCTGGCTGAGGATTTACTCCAATTGCGCATTGTTAAAGATTTGGTTTCAGTCCTCAACCAAGGCAGTGGTATTCATACCATAACCGCTATTCAAAAGAAATTATCTGACGTTAATCAAAATTTTAAGGATCTTCCGCAGTGGGACAACCAATATGCTTTTAACCCTAAAGAGGCGTTAGTCCTTTCCCTTTTTGCTCTTATTGCAGAGGCTAAAGTAGCAGACCCTCAAAATGGAAGGAAGTCGCCATTCCTGTACTCCCAAACTCAACTTTGGATTAGAGAGTTAAGTGGAATACTGAGAGTTATTGATGAAACACCAAAATTTACCTGGAAGGAATCGATTGATCAAAAAGAAGAAGCTTTAGGCCTTCCGCCCTGGTTTTGCCGGGACTGTGGAGCAAGCGGCTGGTTAGGGGTAAAACATGACAATAAGGAACGTTTTGAACAAGATGTGCTGGATGTGTATTCAAAGTTCTTTTCTAACCATAAACACATCTATTTCGCTAACCGCACCTCTTGGTTTTCGCAGCATAACGCCCTAAGTTCGGGCTATGAAGCCAGTGATAGTTTTCACAAATACCTTTCCAATCAAAGCCTTGAATTATTCAATAAAGAAGAGAAAGGCAGGACGGACATTACAGCATTCAGGCGATTGGATAAAAAAGGCTATAATGACCATGTTTGCCCTGAATGTAATACTCGTAATACGGTTTCTATCATAGGAACCAGGGTAGCAACTTTAAGCAGTATTGCTGTTAGCCAAACCCTGGCTACGGATTTGGATGCTCAGAATGAGCAACAGCGTAAAGTGTTGGCATTTACCAATTCAGTACAGGACGCAGCGCATCAGGCAGGTTTTATTGAAGCAAGGAATTATCGCTTTACTTTTCGGGCTTCTTTGCAACATGTGATCAATGAATTCAAGGAGGCTGTACCTTTGAATGAGTTAGCCGAACAATTTATCCGATATTGGAAACAACATGCGGATGAAACAGGAAAAAAACCGCTTGATGCTTACTTTTATCGGTTTTATCCGACCGATTACATGGGTAAATCTTCTCCATGGGATTATTACGATCAGGGACAATATCAGCCGCACTTCATTAAGGAATTTGACGAACGAATCCGTTGGGAGGTATTCGCAGAGTTTGGGTATAATGCCTTGATCGGGCGAACCCTGGAAAAGACTGCCTCTTCGTCAGTACGATTCAACCAAGATGACCTTAAGAAGGTGTGGCAAAAGATAGGACCTTGGTTGGAAGTGAATGAACCTTCGGGGACGATTGATGAAAGTGGTTTTCTACTCTTTTTGGATTTGCTATTACATCGGATTCGTACCCGTGGAGCAATTAGTCACGATTATTTAAATAAGTTTAGAGAGCGAGACTTTCGGTTATGGGACCTCAATTGGATGCGGGATAATCGGCATTTTCTCAATAAGAAATTCGGCCCGCGAACCAGGATTCCCAAATTACTTACTTTCCAAAAAGAAACACGCGGATTATTGGATAGCACTTTTACAAAGGCATCCAACTGGTTTCATCAATATTTTATAAAAAGTTTTCCTTCGGCCTCTAATTACCAAGATTTAGTTAATGAGTTTTACACTGCTTTACTTAAAGCGCTTCTGGATACTGGTATTTTAGACGTTAAAAATAAAGATGATCAGATCAATTTTGCTTTAAATCCGGCCAGGATTTATGTAAGTAACCAAACAGCATTATACGTCTGCAACACATGTGGACACCAATTGCACACTGCAAATTCAACACATGATTTGAGTGGTGGAAAATGTTTAACCTACCGCTGTAAGGGTGAATACCAATTTACTGATCCATCCGGACAGGCACTCAATTATTATCAATTGGTCTACAATCGAAACCGGTCACCCAGAATATATGCTGCAGACCATACCGGTTTGCTGGAACGAAAGAAAAGAGAATCACTTGAAAATGATTTTAAAGAAAGACCGAGATTTAATTCAAAAAATGCCATGGTGGCTACCAGTACGCTGGAAATGGGCATTAACATTGGAGACTTGAATACGGCGATTAATAATTCTATTCCTCCCCTCCCTTCAAATTTCTTGCAACGGATTGGACGCGCTGGCCGAGCTTCAGGGTCCGCCTTGATTATCAACTTTGCCAAAAGCCAGGCGCACGATCTGTTTTATTACAGTGCCCCTTTAGATATGATGGCCGGAGAAGTTAGTACTCCTGGATGCTATTTAGAAGCAAAGGAAATATTAAAACGAAACTTTTTTGCCTTTTGTATAGATAGCTGGACTACCCAAGATCCAAAATCAAACAAAATTCCTTTTTCCATTGGATATCTTCGGCTAAAAACGACTGATCTTCAATCGTCTGATTTTTTTGTGAACAAAATTTTAAACTTCATAAAAGCCAATGAGGATAGTTTATTCTCTCGATTTAAAGAAGGCTATCGAAAAGATGTTGGTGAGACAGTCTTTGAACATCTGAAAAATGATTTATACAGTGATGCTTTTTACCTTTTCCACAAAAATATTTTTATCAAACTAAAGGAAGAGATTGCGGCCATAAATCAACTTAAAACCAGTATTGATGACCGGATCAACGAATTGAAACTAGGCAAAGAGGATCCGGAACGGATAGAATTAGAAAAGGAAAAAAAGAACCTTGGCGGTATTGTGAAGGCCATCAATAAAAGAATCACACTAGAACATCTCACCAATGTGGGGGCTTTACCCAATTATGCATTTCCTGAAACTGGTGTGACCTTAGTGGCAAAAGTATTAGGCAATAAAGCTGAGGCCAGCAATAAGGCTCCTTCGAATAAAGATTTTGAAATCGTAAGACCGGCGAATCAGGCCATTCGTGAATATGCTCCTGATAACTATTTTTATTCTCAGGGATTCAAGTTTTTAATAACAGGGATCAACACTTTCGACTGGTCGGACAAAGCTAATTTCCATCGAAAAAGATTTTGCTCCAATTGCGATCATATTGAAATTGCCGATACCGCTGAAAAAGGAAATTGTCCCAAATGCGGGCATGAATCATGGGGAGCAGCCTCAAATGTTCATACCTATGCTAAACTACTAACAGTAAAATCGTTTAATAACCAATCGGACGCTACATTGAGTGATGGTGGTGATGAACGTGACAATATTATTTACACTATGCACAGGCATTTCAATTTCAAAAAGTCTGTTTCTTTTGGAGCTTATGCGATGAAGGAAATACCATTTGGAATTGAGTTTGTCAAGGACGTTTCCATTTTAGAAAGTAATCTGGGAAGAAAGGATGTAGTGGATGCCAGAAAGGTCAAAATCAATCAAATGGAAATTCCTGCGCATGGTTTCATTACTTGCCGCCATTGTGGAAAAAGCTCCTCTCACATTCAACTACAAAAATACAAGTTTCACTATGCTTATTGCAAACATAAAGATCAAACCTATGAAGGTACTGCTGATGAAGTTTTTGAGGAGATCTTTTTCTTTCGCGAAATGCAAACGGAAGCTTTGAAGATTCTGCTTCCGGTCCAGGAATTAAACGGGGATGCCGAGATAAAAATGTTTCGGGCAGGTATAGAGCTTGGACTGAAAAATTACTTCAAAGGGAATCCCCAGCATATCAGAATAGTCGATTACAGTGAATATAACCAAACGACCAATAAGTTTGATAAATATCTGATTTTATTCGATTCCATTCCCGGCGGTACCGGTTATCTTGAAAAGCTTTTCGATGCCGGAGAATTCGGTAATTTACTTCTTAATGCATACTATGAAATAAAAAACTGCACCTGCCAGTACAGTGGAAAAGATGGCTGTTATCGATGTATTTATTCCTATTCTAACCAGTTTTACCAATTCGAATTAAGCAGAGAGCAGGCAGAAAAGCGATTTTTTGAAATCGTAAAGCGGTCAGAGGATTGGGAGGCACAACCTAGTGGGTTAGGAAATCTAACTAATCTCGGAAAGATTGAAGAATCTGAATTAGAAGAGCGATTTATAAGAAGCTTAAAAAAACTGGCTCATATTAATGATGCATGGGAGATGGCAGAAGTAAATGATGACGGTAGCATTTCTTACACCTTATCCTATCACGATAGTAACAAAACTTTCAGTTACCACATAAGACCACAAATAAATCTCGGACCTAATGACGGTGTTGCCTTTCATACCCGTGTTGATTTTTTATTTATTTGCACTTCCTTTAGCGTAAAGGGGCAGGCTATTGAAGACCTGTATGCTATTCCCAGAATAGCAATTTACCTGGACGGGTATCAGTTCCATGCTAGTAAAGCACAAAACAGATTTTTAAATGATTTCAAAAAGCGGCAAGCAATAGCTGGTTCGAAGATGTATTTCTCCTGGACGTTAACTTGGGATGATATTGAACTTTTTGATGCTTCCCTAAATCCATCTCTTGAGATTGAGAAAACCGACTTTCTGGAGGAACAACTAAAGAACGAACACTATGGAAAAACAAGAGCCGCATTACTAAGAGCCGTCCAAAGAGATCCGAGCTCGGTAAATGCATATATAAATAATTTTTCAAGATTGTTGGAAGGCCTAAAAACTCTTAATGATATCAGTTTACTGAAAAAAGATATTTCTTTATACCTATCCTTTTTCCAGGAAAAATTGTTTATGCCTTCTTTTCCTCCAGATAGTATTACTGCTGCTTTGGACCGTTCCAGTCAGGACAACTACTGCATCGTTCACAAAACCCTGAACGGATTGGTGTCGGTTACTCCTCATGAAGAAAATACATTGTTTGAATTCGATATTGCTGTCAATATTGAGGCTGTGAAGATTTATGCATTATATCAATTTAGAAATACCGAAGAGATTGATAAAGATAGCTGGAAAGTATTTTGGATGCTGTATAACCTACTTCAGTTATTTGAATTGAATGAAAAGAGTATTGAAGTAGAAACAGAAGAAACAACTTACCAACTCGCAGATACCTTAGCCCAATTCGATGTTATTTTTCACCCTCATATCCAAAACCTATTCGAAGCGGGTTATCTAAAAAGTGAAGAAGATGAGATTGAGCTTTATTGTTTAAAAGATGAGAAAGGAGAGACTTTAGCAGAAGCCGATTTTATATTAAAGAAGCAAAAGGTTGTGGTGAATCCATTTTCATCAGAAGATGAAAAAGCGTTTAAAAAGAGCGGGTTTAAACTAATAAATAAGGAGGGTTTAATAAATATTGAATTATGAAACTATTATTTTACGATAAATTCTTTGATTCGCTGATTAAGCTACCAAGAGGCGTGCAAAAGAAGGTAGTAGAATTTCAAAAGAAATTCAGAGATAATTCCAAATCGGCTGGAATACATTTAGAGCCTATTTCTACATTTAAAGATAAATCCTTGAGGTCAGCTAGAGTTGATCAAACTTATCGCGCCATTATTAAAGCTCCCGATTCGGGAGACATTTATTATCTGCTTTGGGTAGATCATCATGATAAAGCTTATGATTGGGCAATGAATAAAGTTTTTCAATGGAATGACGAGACGCAGACCATGCAAATGTTTACCGCCCCTGAAATCCTGGCAGAAACAAATAATGAAGCAACTAAAGGCCCGCTTGAATACGAGCCCTTTTTCTCGAAATTAAAAAAAGATCAATTACTCAAAATAGGTGTTCCAGAAGTATTGTTACCTTCTATTGAAAAAATTGATACGCTCGATGATTTGGAAAAAGTAGAAACCTACATTCCCGCTGATGTTTTTGAAAACCTATTTTATTTGCTTGACGGGGCAAATATCGAACAATTGATCTTTGAAGTTGAAGAAGGCAAGGTGAAAGAAGAGCATATTAATGCTAAGGTTAGTAGTATTAACAATCAAAGGAGCTTTATTGAATTAACCGATGATTCTCTATTCAATGAAATTTTTTCCGGAAGTCTGCAAAAATGGAAATACTATCTACATCCTTCCCAGAGAAAATTAGTTACAAATAATGCCAAAGGGCCAATAAAAGTAAGTGGGGGAGCAGGAACAGGAAAAACAGTAGCTGCACTGCACCGGTTAAAGTTTCTAACGGAAAACAAACAAGCTGGTGAAAATTTTTTGTTCACAACCTATACAAAAGCATTGACCGCTAACCTCGGCCAGCTGATCCACGGCTTGAATATATCGACCGCTAATCTGACGGTTAGTAATATTGATAAATTAGTTAGAGACTTAATTATTAAATATGATCTTTTAGAGGATGATTTCAAAGTATTTGAATTGGATTCCGTTAAAGACTCAACAGAAATATGGGAAGAACTCTTAGCAAGTGAACTGACGATTTACTCACCAGAATTTCTTGAAACCGAGTATAAAGAGGTTATTCTTTACCACCATGTTCAATCCTTAGAACAATACATTCGAACATCCAGAAAGGGGAGGGGAAAGCCTATTAGCAGAAGGCAACGAAAAGAAATTTGGCAGTATTTCAATAAGTTTACTATAAACAAAGAAAAAAATCATCTTTATTACAAAGATGAACTATATAATAAGTTGTTTGACTATTTGAAAAAAGAAGATAAATACCTCTACGATTATTGTATCGTTGATGAGTTACAAGACTTTTCCAATGTCGAACTTAGAGTAATTAGGAAGCTTGTTCCTGAAAAAATGAATGACTTATTTATGGTTGGAGATCCGATGCAAAAAATTTATGACAGAAGAATAAATTTTTCTAGTGCCGGGATCAACATCAGAGGCAAAAGAAGTAAACGTTTAAGAATAAATTATAGAACTACGGAAGAAATTAAGCGGTTAGCCCTTTCTGTTATAAAAGATTGTCATTATGATAACTTCGATGGAGAAGAAGAGGAAAAAACAGGCTATGTTTCTCTTTTTCACGGAAACATTCCATCGTATAAGGTCTTCAAGACAAAAAGCGATGAGGTCGAGTTTGTGCTAAATCAAATAAAAACTCTCTATGAAGGAGGTTATCAATATGAAGATTTTGCAATTTGTGCAAGAACAAAGGACGGCATAAAAGATTTTAGAAAGGCTTTTCATAAAGAAGGTGTAGCTTACTCTGATAACACAATACGGGTAAAATCAGCCGCTGATTCATTAACTTTATTGACTTTCCACAAAATAAAGGGGCTGGAATTTAAACATGTTTTTATGGTAGATGTAAATGAAAGAAATATACCAAAAATTCCATTTGGATTCGAGGCTTTAGAAAAAAGCCAACAAGAAAGTTATCTACAAAATGAAAAATCCTTGATTTATGTTGCCTTATCCAGAGCCATTGAAAATGTATTCATATCAGGAGTAGGAAGAAAGTCAGCATTTTTCAAAATGGAAGGTTAGTTAATAATTCCTCCCGAAGATAAAGCCATAGGGTACATAGAGAACGAACTCAGAGGTATTTGGGTGGTTGAAATGGAATGATTTCTTTGCTGACGGTTTATTTTTTTGTATACTCTATTAAATTTGAAATACTAATAATCTATCAATCACCTCATGCTACATACCTCTTACATCGAACTAGACCAGGAAGCCCTCAATTGCAATATTCAATTTCTCAAAAGTCTCATTCCTTCCACCACTCGTTTTTCTATGGTGGTAAAGGCCAATGCTTACGGACATGGTATTGAAGAGTTATTACCCCTGATCGAGGACTGTGATGTAGATCATTTTTCCGTATTCAGCGTGGCTGAGGCCATGCGGGTACGCGATGCAATAAAAAACTCCAATGAACTGATGATCATGGGGTTTGTTGATGACGATTATCTGAAATGGGTGATCGAGCAGGATATCTCCTTTTTTGTGTTTACCCTGGAGCGCCTGAATGCCGCCATTCAACAAGCCCAAAAAATGGATAAGCCGGCCCGTATCCATTTGGAATTGGAGACAGGGATGCACCGGACGGGCTTCTGCGAAGATCAATTAAGGGAAGTGGCGGCACTAGTGCAAGAGAATAGGGAACATCTGCTAATTGAGGGACTTTGCACCCATTACGCGGGGGCAGAAGACTTTTCGGTAGCAGACCGGATTCATAATCAAATTGATACATTTAAAAGGCTGTGCAACCAATTAAGCTCTCAGGGACTACAACCCAAATACCGCCACACTGCGTGTTCTTCCGCCTTATTTAATTATCCGGAAACGGTCATGGATATGGTACGGATCGGCATCTCCACTTATGGGTTTTGGCCCAATAAAGAGACTCGGATGAGTTATTTGCGGGAGCACCAATTGGAAGAAGATCCCCTAAAGCGTATTTTGAGTTGGAAAAGTAAGATATTAAGCGTTAATAGGGTGCCTGAAGGCAAATATGTAAGTTACGGCAAGAGTTACTTGACAACCCGGCCCAGTAAAATTGCTACTGTACCGGTTGGTTATGGCTATGGCTTTAGCAGGGATCTGAGTAATAACGGTCATGTGCTGGTGGGCGGGTTACGCGCACCGGTGGTGGGTTATGTAAATATGAATATGGTGGTTGTGGATGTCACGGAAGTGGAGGGCGTGGCCGTCAATGATGAAGTCGTCCTTATCGGGCAACAGGGCGATAAAGTGATGACAGTGAGTTCGTTTAGTGATATGAATAATAGCATGAATTATGAGCTCCTTACGCGTTTACCTGATCATATTCCTAAGTTCCCGGTGCGGGCAAAGGAAGCCATTACAGCTTAATGAATTAATATAGAGGTATAACACTGCTCCCTTATTTGTTGATCTATTAATAATCACTACAACAGTCAAAAAAATCACAAGATGACCGAATTTTGGAATAACCGCTACGGTTTGGAGACCTATGCCTATGGTACGGAGCCCAATGAGTTTTTTAAAGAAAATGTGTTAAACTATAAACCATCCGGTCGCATCTTGTTGCCTGCTGAAGGTGAAGGTAGGAATGCTGTTTTTGCCGCTCAATATGGGCTCGATGTGACGGCCTTTGACTTGAGTGAAGAAGGTAAAAAGAAAGCCCTCAAGCTGGCCGGGGAGAAACAGGTGGAAATCATCTACCATATTGGTCCTTTAGAGGATTTGGGGTTTAAGGCAAATAGTTTTGACCTAACCGGTTTAATTTACGCACATTTTCCTCCAAACATTCGGATGACCTACCATCAGGAGATCGTCAAATTACTCCAACCGGGAGGGTTGATTATTTTTGAGGCCTTCAGCAAAAGACAGTTGGAATACAACACTAAAAACCCAGCTGCAGGTGGGCCTAAAAGCCTGGAAATGCTGTTTTCAGTAGAAGAAATAAAAGTCGAGTTCCAAAATGTTGACGTTCTTTATTTGTCGGAAGAAGTAGTCTCCTTAAGGGAAGGACAGTTTCATAATGGAGAAAGTGCCGTGATCCGCTTTATTGGTCGAAAACGATAATTTTTAATTATTATAGGTAATTCACTTTAAAAACCTGTACCTTTGCACTTTTTTACCAGATATTAATTATGAATTCATTCGTAGAAATCGGGCTGGAAGAAGCCATCCTGAAAGCCATTGAAGACCTTGGCTACGAGGAACCAACTCCCGTTCAGCAAAAGGCCATCCCGCATCTGCTCACCTCCAATCAGGATTTAATAGCAACAGCCCAAACCGGCACCGGGAAGACCGCTGCCTTCGGATTGCCTACCATTCAGTTAACCGACAATACCGATAAGACCACGCAAACCATCGTTCTTTGTCCGACGCGGGAATTGTGTTTGCAGATCACCAAAGACTTTTCGGAATTTGCGAAATATCAAAAGGGGTTAACCATTGTAGCAGTTTATGGAGGCTCTAGTATTGAAAATCAGATCAAAATTTTAAAGAAAGGGGCTCAAATTGTAGTAGCTACACCGGGAAGAGCAATCGACCTGATCAAGCGCAAGAAGTTGATCCTCAAGGATGTTCAGCGCTTAGTATTGGATGAAGCGGACGAGATGCTCAATATGGGCTTTAAAGAAGACCTGGATACGATATTGGCAGAAACACCTCCCGAAAAGCAGACTATTTTGTTTTCTGCGACCATGTCGAAGAAGATAAAGGAGATTACCCGCACGTACATGGATGATCCCTTTGAGGTAGCCGCTGAGCGGGTCAATACGGCAGCAAAGAATGTTTCTCACCATTATTATATGGTGCGCTCGCAAGATCGCTATGAGGTGCTCAAGCGAATTGCCGATATGAATCCGGACATTTACGGGATCACTTTTTGTCGTACGCGAAGAGAGACCAAAGAGGTAGCCAATAAGTTGCAGCATGATGGTTATAATGCCGATGCTTTGCACGGCGATATGTCGCAAGCCCAACGCGATGATGCCATGAAGCGATTTCGTTCCGGCCAACTGCAGATGCTCGTAGCGACAGATGTGGCCTCAAGAGGGCTGGATGTAGACGACCTCACCCACGTGATCAATTACAACTTGCCTGATGACCCGGAAATTTACGTACATCGAAGCGGAAGAACGGGACGGGCTGGTAAAGATGGCGTATCCATCGCCATTATCAATACCCGTGAACGAGGAAAAGTCAGAGATATCGAGCGCCTTTCAAAAATTGAGTTTATTAAGGAAATGGTGCCGAGCGGTAAAGATATTTGTAGTAAACAGCTGTTTACGCTCATCGATAAGATCGAGAATATTCAGGTCGATGAAAAGCAGATCGAGCCATTCCTTCCAACCATTTACAAAAAGCTCGAATGGTTGAGCCGCGAAGAACTTATCAAGCACTTTGTCTCGGCCGAATTCAACCGCTTTTTAGATTATTACAAGGATGCCAGAGATATCAATGTACAAGAACGTGAGAAGAAAAGCGCCCGCGAAAGGAGAAAGACAGCTTATTCGAGGCTGTATATCAACCTAGGTAATCGCCACGGCCTAACTCCTCAACGATTGATCGGTCTTATCAATGATCATCTCAACGGCGCCCGGGCGGAAATTGGAAAAATTGAAATCCTTAAGAATTTTTCTTTCTTTGAAATAGAGCCTTCTGTCACCAAGCCCTTAATTCAGCGCCTGGCCAAAAAATCTTTTGAAGGCATGCCGCTAGTTGTGGAAATTGCCCAGCCTAAGAGCAATTCTTTTAGAAATGGTTCACCAGGAAAAAAAAGTTCTGGTAAAGGAAAGAGTAAAAAGCGAAAAGGAGATAAGAAACAAAGAAGGAATTAATTTATTCATTAGCCAACAAGGAAAAGAACAAACGAAGAAATGGAAAGAATTGGTTATGCTTTTGTTGCTTTAATTTTTGTCTTAACCCCTTTTCTCTCCAATGCCCAGCAAGACAATATGGCCGTCGATACTTCAGGTTGGGAATACAAGATAGGTTATGAGATCGGCAGCTGGCTGCCCTTTATCATCCTGGCCGTCATTTTTGTTTTCCTGGTTTACCGGATCAGTAAGGACTCCAGGAATAAGGCGTAGGAGAGAAATCTGGTTGAGTCGTTTATTTGTTGAGGTGTTGAGAGGTATGATGAACCGTGAACTGATTAGCTTTCTCCTATTCAAAATTCCTTTCAATTATCCATTCAAATATCGTTCCTACTCCTGGTTCATTCCTACTTCTCCGGTAGCGGTATATAGCCTTTCTCATTGGGTATTTCCGAAAATTTTATGGCAGCCAGGGTATCAAGGTATCAAGGTGTCAGGGTATCCGGGTATCAAGGTATCGGGGTGTCAAGGTATCCGGGGGGATTAAGATCGTTATTATTCATTGTTCTTTGTTAAGCGGCAAATCAAAATTGCTTGTATAATAATTTGTTCGAATGAAATTGACTGAATAATTGAATACTTGGAAATTATGGAGGAATTTTCATTTGAACTTAAAAAAATTATTCTACCAATTTTTTTGCCTTACTACTTAATTGCTCGATAAGTTGGTTCCATTTTTCCGGATAATAGTCTTTTGTCATTTCAGGATTATCGGGGGCTTCGAATTCTTGGGTGTATTTTTGGATGAGTTTGGATATGTTGGTCCTGCCGGTAAGATAGGCGAGGATAAGGCTGATAAAATTACGGTTCCAGACGACTTTCATCTGGATGGGTTCGGAGTCGTGTTGATCATTATATAGCTTGTCTAGCTCATTGACATCTGTTAAGTTACGTAAGAAGGGGAAGGCTTTTTCCTGACAAACCGTTGCATATTGTTGACTGAATGTCACAAGGTCTGCTCTGCCTTTTTTATCGATTTCAAAAATAGCATCTTCTTTTTCCAAAAAGTACTCCATACCGACAGCAAAGGTGGTCCATTGTTGCCGCTCCCTTTTTGTAGCATCTGAAACCACGTACTTCTCATAGATTTTTTCTACCTCGTCGTTTCGGACGGCGAAATCCACCGACAGGTGAAAGTGCGTGTCTTCTTCATCGATAAAAATAATAGACTGGACAAATCCATTGGGTAGGTTTTTGATGAATTGAATGCCTTCTTCATGCTTTTTCCCCTCAAAACCCGGCGCCCGCAGTTGCTTTTTGATCGTTTTGAGTAAGTCTTTTTTGAATGATTTCAAATCCATAGAATGGAGATTGTTTTCTTCGGAAAGATAAGTGTTTTGTAAAAAAAGTTAGGTATTTCGTTGGAACAAATTATAAATCCACAAAATGAGTACCCCAAATACCACTGCAGTAAGAATCAATACAACGTTCAGCACCCCTACGGTTCCGAAAGAAATCCTTATCAAAATGGTAGAAATAATGAATCCTGAATTTCGGATGAGTTGATTATACTGAACGGTATAGCGAAAAGAGATTAATAGGATTAGCACATCAACCAGGATGAGCACGGTAAAAAATTCGTTGTAAAAGATATCATTTACATCAGACAGTCCCATCAATAGCCCCCTATTGTACTGGACGACTTCTATGATCCAGTTGACTAGGCTGTAAACACCCATTAAGACTAAAACGGGAAGTAACAATACGCTGGTGACCTTCTTCGCGTTGATAAACTTTCTCATATTTTCATTTGAGGGTCCTTTAGGAGTATTTTTGTAAATCTTGTAAAAAAGGAAAATGAGGAAAAATAAAACTACGAAACCACCTAAGTCAAAAATGAATTGGATATTATACTCATAGGCAAACCAATCGGTTTTTAATTTCAGGTTGGAGATGTCTTTAAAAACCCTTCGTATCAAGATCAACGAAATGATCTCATATTGCTTGCGAATAAAGGTTGATAAAGATCTGGGTAGGTAATAAATTAGAAGGTACACCTCGAAAACCAGGATAAAAGAGAATGGTGTATAAATAGCAGAAATAGGATCTTTGAGAAGGTTTTCCCGCAGAACCGGAATATCAAATTCGAATATATCGTTCAGAAAGATAATTCCTAAGTGAGCAAGGTATCCGACTATCGCAAGGGTGATGATATAATGCTCGACCAGCTTTTTATTTTTTTCAGTAAAAAGATGGTTGTAAGCGTTGACGAGAAAGGCGCCAATTTTCATATGCTTTTGTTAGGTAACAGTAATTAGCGGGTTTGGTTGTGGGATGCCTGGAGGAATCCATAATTTTTAGTTGGTACGGGGACGTACCAACCAGCAGCGTTTTTTGTTTGGTACGAGGACGTACCAACCAGCAGCGTGATACAAAGACGAACCGACCAGCAGTTCACCTAAACATCTCAACACCTAAACACTTCAACCCTTCAACCCTCCAACCCTCCAACACTTAGTAATTACGAGGACGAACCGAAGAGCCGGGTTATTTGGTTTACCCCACCATTGAAATGGTGGGTTGATAATTGTGTTCTTGCCGAGGCCGTCTAAAAAGTCTTTTAGACTCCCTCTAAGGAATTTTTTATAGTTTAGG
>CAZHOV010000040.1:0-35068 GCA_964534315.1 uncultured Saprospiraceae bacterium
GGCCTTCTTTAGATTTCCCTTTGCTAGAATAATATGCTAAACCGAGAATCGCTGGAATCAGTATTCCAATTGATAATTTTTTACTGATCTGTCAATAATAAAACTAACTAATGGAATGCCGTGTTCGATTTTGGAAGAAAAAATTAGGAAAAGGTTCCCTTTTTTTGCCGATAACAATATATATTATTGGAGTAATACCACATGGCCTTTATTCACAAGATCAAACTCCTCTCCGAAATCATTCCTAAAGGTGCAAGAAGTAACCCAGGTGTACAAGCCTTGCTGAGCCATGCGTCCATTAAACGTTCCGTCCCAGGCTTGGTCAATGTCATTTGTATTAAAAACTAAGGCACCCCAGCGATTAAAAATTTTGAGGTCAAAGAATACTGCGTGGCAGGGAGAAGCAACAGACCATTCATCATTCACCCCATCATAGTTAGGAGAAAAAGCATTCGGAGCATAAAGCGGACAATCTGCAAAACAGTTTTCTTTAAACTCTATCTGTATATTGTCAACAGCTTGTCCGCACGGATACGTCACCGTGACAGCGTAAAATCCGGCGCTTTCAGGGATTAGCTGAGGCTTGGTTGTCCCATCGCTCCATTCATAATGGATCGCCGACTCATGGAAAGCGTCCAATAAAAAGGTATTTCGAGGACAAAGAACCGTATCATTCCCAAGATCAACAGGCTGGGGCGCTGCTTCAAATTGCAGATTAGCAAAAGCATAGCTGGTAGCACAATCCGATTTGACAACTTTTAGTTGATAAACACCAAGGTTTAAAGAGTCTATACTGTTGATGACTACTTGCGGACTATTTGAGCTAAACCCTTGGGGACCGGCCCAAAAGAAATCTCCCTGGGTTTCGGGTGTGACCTGCATTTTCACATCACTCCCTTTACAAAATAAAGATTCTATTTCGATGTCAATTGCAGGACCTTCAATCGGGGTGGGAATTCCCAAAGGCGTTCTCTCAACCGTTCTGCCTTCTTCGCCGGCTTGAGCACCATAAGGATTAAGAGTACAGTTAGAATTGAAATTGACATTTACACCAGGCGAGCCTCCAGCTGTATCCAAGCTTGCATTTATAATTTCAGGATTGTGGGAGAAAGCAATCAGTCCACCACCGCCACCTCCGCCCGGACCATGACAATTCACTGCATTGAAATCCCCTCCATCACCTCCGGAAACAGCGATTGCTAATTGATGTAGCTCTTGAACATCAAGCCATATCGTACCTCCGGCTCCACCGCCCCCTGCACCATCATTTTCCGCCAATTTATTCGTTTTGGTACCTTGAGCAGTTATTCTATTTCCATTTCCAATGATCGTTTCTGCTTTTATCATAATGATACCCCCACCAAAGCCACCACCTGATCCCAAGTCATTATTATGGTGGCCAGAACCACCACCGCCTCCAAAGAATATGCGGTCAGAAAATACATCAATTGGTTGTCCGCCCAACCCTCCTTCCAATGAATCTATACAAGCATCCCATTCTTTTCCCCCTCTTCCTCCGGAGCCTATATTTCCGCCACCGCCTCCTCCGCTATTATGTAAATTTCCACCCCCTCCTCCATTGGCAAAGCGACCTCTCCCATTTGAAAAACCAAGTATCATAGTGGCCACTCCTTCACCCTTTCTTGCTCCTAGTGGTGAATTCGGAGGATACACAAACCCAACTGCTGAACAGCCTCCCGCCCCGGTGGCCGTAGGCGTCTCAAATCCACGAAATCCACAGCCATCGGCTTGCATAGCTGCCTCCAAAAAAAGCGTATCTTGACAAACCAATGCCAGAATCCCACCTTTTTGACCATTCCACGGTAGGGGTTGTAATACGCTTTTGACAGTAGCACTTTTATATTCGGGAATTTTTACGACCTGAATAGCACCAGCGACATTCCATTCTTCTGAAAGGGAAACGTCAAAAAACAGACGGTTCCCGGCTATAGAATCTATCCTCAGAAATTGAAACTTTCCGGCATTATGGTAATCGAGGATCTGGCCAAATCCAGGGTTATCATCCAGGCGTACTGATGCCCCCTTCATCTGAACAACCAAGACCAGATCACAGGTAGTGAAGAGATTTGAAGAATCTACCCTTATCCACTGCTCTTCCTGATCTATTTCCAAAACTTCCCCATATGAATTGATTGCACCCTGAACCCCGATGCCCTGCCCCAAAATAGGATAAAGAGCCCCCCAAACAAAGCATATTGAGAGTAAAAAACTGCTGTTTTTCAAAGCTTTAGCAATCAAAATACGAACATTTGACGGTCAATTACTTTCTATTAAAGTACATTACCTTATATTCAAAAAATTAAACTTTTACTTCATGCGTCGTCCCCGCTTACCTTTAGTTCTATTCATTATCGTAGTTATCACAGCAATTATCGGATTTAGTGGTTCCGCTACAGCAGCAGTTTCGGTTGCAAAGACAGTTTTTTATATCTTCGCAGCCCTATTCCTGGCTTCCCTAATCTTCAGAGCGCTCAAAAAATACAATTCTTAAGTTAGGTAATATATACTGTTTTTACATTCATAAATTCTTTGATGCCATGATGGGATAGCTCTCTGCCAAAACCACTAATTTTGATTCCTCCAAAAGGAAGGCGCGGATCAGACTTCACCATACCATTGACAAAACAACATCCCGCTTCCAATTCTTCGGCGGCAATACGTTCTCCGCGACCTATATCACCTGTAAATACGGCAGCACCTAGCCCATAGTTGGTATCATTCGCCAATTTGATGGCTGCTTCCTCATTTGCTACACAGAACATAGCAGCTACAGGTCCGAACAATTCTTCTTCGTAAGCGGGGGTGCCGGGCTGCACATGGGTTAGGATAGTTGGCGGGTAAAAGGCACCTGGCCCGTCAGGCAAGGTTCCTCCCAAGATACAGGTTGCGCCTCCTTCAATACTTTTCTGAACTTGATTATGCAAATTTTCCCGCAAATCGAAACGGGCGATAGGCCCCACGGTTGTATTCTCCAGGGTAGGGTCCCCTACTCTAGCTGCCTGAAGATGTATTTTAAACTCCTCTAAAAAGGCATCGTATACGGATTCGACAACGATAAACCGCTTTGCACCGATACAACTCTGCCCGCTATTCAGCAACCTGCTTTGAGCACAGATTTTAGCCGCTTCTTCAATATTGGCATCTTCCAAAATAATATAAGGATCACTGCCTCCAAGTTCCAGAACTGATTTCTTCAAATGCCGGGCTGCTTCTGAGGCGACTATCGCTCCTGCCCGCCCACTTCCGGTGAGCGTTACCGCTTTTACCACGGGATACTCAATCACCTTTGCAGTCATTTCCTTATCAATGATAAGCGTTGGAAATAAGCCTTTAGGAAAACCGGCCTCCTCGAAAATCTCTTCAATCGCTAAGGCACAGCCAGGGACATTTTCGGCATGTTTTAGCAGGCCGGCGTTTCCGGCCATTAAAGCGGGAGCAGCAAACCGGAATACCTGCCAAAAAGGAAAGTTCCAGGGCATAATGGCCAATACAACTCCTAAAGGCTGGTATTTGATATAGCTTTTTTGGGCATCAGTAGAAATGGGTTCTTCTTCGAGAAATGCCGCCGCATGTTCAGCATAATAATGACACACCCAGGCGCATTTTTCGATCTCCGAGATCGCCTGTTTAATCGGTTTCCCCATCTCCTCGGTCATTAATTTAGCATAATCCGTTTTTCTCTCCAACAGTAGTTCTCCCACTTTTTTCATAAGCGTAGACCGCTCCTGGAAAGAAGTCTTGCTCCACTCCTTTTGCAGGTGACCTGCCCGATCGACTTTCTCAAACGTTTCTGCCTGGTCTAATAAGGTGTACGTAGCTATATTTTGCCCCGTTGCCGGGTTCATGCTCTGGATAATTGACATATATGTAGTTTTTTTAAGAGAATAGCATGTCTCTCAGGAGCTTGAAGTTGCTTAACTGATTTTATCAGGAGGTAAATAGATCCCCTCTTTTTCAAGCGTTGCGATTACGTTACGAAATACCTGATGCCTGACTTCATCAGGAGAGGTTTCAGGATCAAAAGAATCCACCCAGAAATAAGCGGTCAATTTTCTGGAATACTTATCAATATCTGTTAAAAAGACTCTGGGTGCCTTGTTTTCCTGTAAAATTGCTTCGTCATTGGAAAAGGATTGTAATAAAAGCGTTCTAAGCTTTTCGACATCATCATGTTGGTCTAATGACAGCGCGAATTCGAATCGCAAGAACCCATCCAGCGTAAAATTAATGAGTTTATTTTTAAGGACGGCGGCATTCGGAATAAAAACATCTTTCCCATCAAATGTTTTGAGGTGGGTATTTCTTAATGTCAGGTTAACCACTGATCCGGTAACACCAATAATTTCGACGGTATCGCCTGTACGAAAAGGCCGGTTAAACGCGAGCATGATGCCTGCAAGTAAATTCTCTCCAATATCTTTAAAAGCAAAGCCGATGATAAAAGCACCTACCCCTGCACCTGCCAATAACCCGGCTGCAGTACCACCAAGTCCAACAATATTAAGTGCGATCAATATACCGAAAACCAGAATGATAAACCGCCCGATCCGGGCAAGAAACTTTGCTAATAATGGATCTTCAATCTTTGACGAAAAAAATTTCCGTAGAGATTTTTTTACCGAAGCTGCCAGGACCATAAAAAAAAGGAACACCAAGATACTGATCCCTAGTTGAGGTAAGATCTTGATAAAGGCTTCATAATATTGAAGGAGAACTTCGCTTAATTCGGTCCAAAATTTTTCCATAAAACTTTTTTTGTAAAAAAAGAGAAACAGGAGTCATCTCGATCCCGCATAAAGTGATGCGGGAAGGGAGGACTTATATTTCTCCCAAGTACTCATGTACGAACTTAATCGCCATAGCACCTTCTCCTACTGCAGAAGCCACTCTGTTCATTGCTCCTGAGCGCACGTCACCGGCAGCAAAGATACCAGGCTGGCAGGTTTCCAACAGAAAAGGCTCGCGTTCTTTTTTCCAGATTTTTTTGTACGCTTCATCGAGGGTAACGTCTTTTCCTGTTTTGACATATCCTTTTTCATTTCTCAATATCCAATCTCCCAACCAGTCGGTAAAGGGGCGAGCCCCGATAAAGATAAACAAGGCATCAGCTGGCACCTCGGTATGAGTTTGTTCCTCTATATTTTCGATGATCAGTTTTTCCAGCCTTCCGTTTCCTTTCGCTTCAACCACCTGATGCCGGCCACATACTTCGATATTATCGATCCCGTCAATTTGATCGATCAGGTAGGAAGACATGGAAGTGGATAAGTCCGGACGGCGAATTAAAATCCTCACTTTTTCCGCAAATTGAGAGAGGTATACCGCTCCCTGTCCCGCCGAATTTCCTCCCCCCACGATATAGACTTCTTTATTTCGGCAAGCGTTGGCTTCGGTCATTGCAGCACCATAGTAAATACCGGCTCCGGTAAAATCGGATATACCTTTGGAAGTCAATTTGCGGTAATCCACCCCAGTGGTGATGACCACTGATTTGGCAATAACGGAAGTATCATCGGAAAAGAATACCTTTTTATACTGATCCTCTACTTTTATATCATTCACCTCTTTAGGAGAAAGAAACTCCACGCCAAATCGGGTAGCCTGGGTAATGGCCCTTCGGGATAGATCTGCCCCGCTCAATCCTTTGGGGAAGCCAAGATAATTTTCTATCCTGGAGCTGGTCCCCGCCTGTCCCCCAGGAGCTCGCTTTTCAATAAGTATAGTCTTTAATCCCTCTGACCCTCCATAGACAGCGGCTGCCAGCCCGGCAGGACCAGCTCCGATGATGGCCACATCATAGAGATCTGATTTGGCATCCGGGTTTCGGCCAATTTTCGAAGCGATCTCAGGCACATCAGGGTCGATTAAAGTGGAGGCATCCTCAAAAAACACCGCCGGGAGGTCTTTAGTATCCACACCGTGTAAGTCAAGTAATTCCTTTGCTTTTACATTGGTTTCAATATCCAGCCATTGATAAGGTATGAGATTTCCTGCCAAAAAATCTTTGATCTCGTGAGACTTCGGCGAATATTGATAGCCTACTATTCTGATCCCCCGAAATTCGGGACGGTATGCACTTTGCCAATCATCCAGCAAATCATTAAGCACTGGAAATAATTTCTCTTCCGGCGGATCCCATGGTTTCATCAGGTAAAAATCCAACTGAACATCATTGATCGCCTTGATGGCTGCATCTGTATCCGAATAAGCAGTGAGCAACACTCTCTTCGCTTCAGGAAAAAATCCTTTGGCTTTTTCCAGAAAATCGACCCCCAGCATCTCCGGCATTCGCTGATCAGAAAGGAAAAGAGCGACCGTCTCTCCTTTTTTCTTTAATTCCGGCAGCGACTCCAGCGCTTCATTGGCCGAATCCGTGCTTAATATACGGTAGTCTTTCTTGTATTCTTTCCTCAAATCCCGCTTGATCGATCGTAATACCTGCGGATCATCATCAACAGAAAAAATAATGGGTTTCTTTTCTTCTGCCATTTTTATGGTTTAATTGTTTAGTAGTCACCCGGTCACCCGGTCACCCGGTCACATGGTCACATGGTCACATGGTCACATGGTCACATGGTCGAATTAATTCTGTTCCATTTCGGTTTCATTATTTTTAATTCCTTTTCCTTTCCTCTTTTTCCCTGTATCCCTCTAATTTCAGCCATCAATCGGCAGGCAAATACAGAAGGTTGTTCCGACGCCTAATTTGGACTCCACATCTATACTTCCGCGGTGTCTGGCAATAATGCGCTGAACGATATCGAGGCCTACCCCTGTTCCTTCCCCCATAGCCTTGGTCGTATAGAAGGGTTCGAAGATCTGATGAATATCTTCTTCAGGAATACCTGCACCGTTATCCGAAATTTCGATACGGACAAATTCTCTATCCCGATACGTTCTAATCGTTAACGTTCCTTCATGATCCATAGCGTCTATGGCATTATCGATCAGATTGGTAAATACCTGATTAAGTTCACCAGCGTAGGCTTTCACTTTGGGCAGGCTGTAATCTACTTCTTTTTCAACTTTGATATTTTTCTTTTTGAACTTATGCTTAAGCATAGTGCCTGTGCTTTTCAGCCCTTCGTGAATATCGATATATGCTTTATCTTTCGCTCTATCCATATGTGAGTAATCCTTGATAGATTTCACCAGTGTACCGATACGCTCAGAAGCATCCTGGATTTCTTTGACCAGTTTTTCCAGGCTTAGGGTACTTTCAATCCACCAAATGATACTTACCAAACTTTCGCCTTTGATAATCTCATTGATCTTGTCCAGATCATCGGTGGTCAGGAAGAAATCAACGAACGTATCTGCTATGTCATCTCCATCCTCTATATCATGATCCTCTAGCCAATCGATGATATCGTCCATCGCCTCTTCTCGTTCCATGAGTGAAAGTTCTTCGATTTGATCAAGGGTTTCAATTTTAGAAAAGAGGATCGCGTTGACCTCATCCGTCTGCTCGGGGGTAATCCGCATGGTGATGACAGATTTAAACTTTTCCGGGGTTGAATGGATACGTTGGTACAATTCATCGGCGCTCCTTACCATGGCGGCTGCCGGGTTGTTGAGCTCGTGTGCCAGGCCAGCTGACATTCGACCGAGAGCCATCAACTTTTCGTTTTGAGTACGGAGAGTGGTGAAATTGCGTACTCTGGAGGTCATTTCCTGTACCAGCACTCTGGTCAGTTCGTAGTTTTGGCAAACCAGATCCGGAAAATGATCCCGGTGAATAGCCAGGATAACAGAATCTCGTATAGCGATTCCAAAGCCTCCCGCTTCTTTCATCCTGGAAAAAGGAAGTACCCCTGTGATATCTCCTACCCCTATTTTGCCTAACTCCTGCCATTCTCCTTTTCGTTTAAACCGAATTACAAACTCCCCTTCGACCACCATGATCATATGATCAACCGGATCTTTTGCCTGAAAAACATAGTGTCCTTCCGGAAATTGCCACAATTCGCCAAATTCAACCAGCCAGGCAAAAGCTTCATCCGAAATACCCTTCAGTTTTTCAAACGATTTTAGTTTTTCTAAGAGTCGGGCATCTTTTTCTAATACTATCATTAAACCAGGGTTTGAAGTATGAAGACCAATTAATTTTCTCAATCTTACCAGCAAGTTAAACAGAAAATAGGATTTGAGTGAAAATTGATTTGAAAATCCTGTTAAAAAGGATTAAGGTTTTAAAAAAATGGTTAATTTCCTTTTTGCAAATAAATTTGAAGTAGCATGGAGTTGGTCTTAAAATCGCTGGACGAGTTGTCGGACGTGGGAAGCAGGCTTTTGGAGGCTGTTGGGGAGCGTCGTAAAATAACCTTCCAGGGGGAGATCGGGGCAGGTAAGACTACGTTGATCAAAGTTTTATGCTCGCTTCTGGGGGTAGAAGAACCCGTAACCAGTCCGACTTTTTCTCTAATCAACCAATATCTGGTCACTCAACAGGATTCGCCCATCTCAGGTCAAATGGTCTGTCATATTGATCTTTACCGGTTAAAAACCCCTCAGGAAGCTTTAGATATCGGTATTGAAGATTATTTATACGACGATCAATATTGTTTTATTGAGTGGCCGGAATTGATTGAATCCCTACTTCCAGAGGATACTGTGAGAATTTCCATTCAACATATGCCTGATAATTCCCGAAAATTGAGTATTTTGTAGTTTATTCGTTGTTTGAACCTTAAATTTTTCTGTGCATGAGCGATACTCAACGGAAAATTAAATTGCCGAAAGAGCTAACCGAAAGTCAACATATTACCCAACCTGAAATGCTTCAGATAGAGCCCAAGAACAAAAAGCTCTACATTGGGATTCCGAAAGAAAATACCTTACAAGAAAATAGAGTTGCCCTGGTTCCTACTTCTGTAGCATTACTCGCTGCCCATGGGCACCGGGTTGTCATAGAAAAAGGTGCCGGAGAAAAAGCTCACTATTCTGATCACCGTTTCTCTGAAGCCGGAGCGGAGATGGCCTACAGCCGGGAGCAAGTCTTTAAGGCAGACGTCATTTTGAAAGTCGCTCCTCCTACTATTGAAGAGATTGAATGGATGCATCCAGACCAGATTCTGATTGCTCCCCTTCATTTTCCACTCGTTTCTGCTGAATACATTGAATTATTGCAGAAGAAACGAGTTACAGCATTAGCCATGGAATATATTAAGGATGAAATCGGGAGCTTTCCTGTCGTCCGTATTATGAGTGAAATGGCCGGGAAACGAGCTATGCTGACCGCTGCGGAACTGCTGACTGTCAATGGAGGGGGCAGAGGGGTGTTGCTCGGGGGAGTATCAGGGGTTCCTCCTGCAAAGGTGGTCATACTGGGTGCGGGCGTGGTTGGAGAATTTGCAACCAAAGTAGCGCTGGGCCTTGGAGCAGAAGTCCGGATATTTGACAATAATATTTACAAACTGATGCGGCTCCAAAATCGAGTCGGCCAGGCACTCAATACGTCTAGTCTCAATCCTTTCCAATTGGAAAAGGAATTGATTCAATCGGACGTTGCCATAGGGGCTATTCACTCCAAAACAGGCAGGACTCCGGTGATCGTTAGTGAGGAAATGGTGACCAATATGAAAGCCGGATCGGTTATCGTCGATGTGAGTATTGATCAGGGGGGATGTTTTGCTACTTCCGAAGTAACGACGCATGAAAAACCTATATTTGAAAAACACGATATTATCCACTATTGCGTCCCCAATATTGCCGCACAAATTCCAAAGACAGCCTCTATTGCAGTAAGCAATATAATGACCCCAATATTGTTGAAAGCAGGAACGTTTGGCGGGGTGGCCAGTCTTATTCGGTATGATCTGGGCTTGAGAAATGGCGTTTACACCTATAAAGGAGCTTTAACCAACGAATTTTTGGGAAGGCGATTTAGAATCAAATCAACCGATTTGAGTTTATTGATCACATCTGATTTATAGAATAAATAAAAAAGCAAACTGCCGTCCGGCAGCTTGCCTCTTTAAAGAATATGGTTCTTTGACAAAAATTGTGGAAAATGGAATTTCAAAATAATATTCTTTTCAGCCACAAGAGCATTCAAAGATTATTATTTTTCATTCCACACAATTTGCCAAAGAACGAAGAATATTATATTATTGGCCTCCTAGTATTAGCGGCAAGCCGCCACCACCTTCTCCGCCTACAATCACTACTTTTGAATTGGGAGATTGAGCCAATTCCAGCGTTGCTTCAATACCTTTATCGCGCAAAATTTTGTCAGACAAACTAGCGGTCAAAATTTTGTTCGCATCGGCTTTCGCCTGGGCTTCAATAATTTTTCGTTGGGCCTCTTTGCGCTCCTGTTGAAGTAAGTATTCATACTTCTCTGATTTTTGCTCTGCTTCCAGCTTATCCTCGATTGCTGCCCGTACTTTTTGAGGCAATTGAATATCGCGAATCAGCGTTGCTCTCAATTCTACATAATTATTTACGAGATTAGTCTCCAGGTCCGACTGAATTAGTTTTTGCACCTCATCTCTTCGAGTAGAGTACAACTCTTCCGGCGTAAACTGACCGACAATCTTTCTTACTGAAGATCTGACTTCAGGGCGAACGAGTGAATTGAGGTACTCGATACCAAATTTTCCGTGCAAATCACCGATCTTTAAATACATCGGGTTTACACGCACGGTCACATCTACAGAAATTTCCAAACCATTGCTGGAAAGTATTGTCATTTCTTCTTCTATTTGCTTCTCTCGGACATCGTATACATACATCATATTCCACGGTGCAATAATATGAAAACCGGGACTGTAAATATTCTCTTTATCTAATCCCCCACTAAATCGCTTAAACAGTACGCCCCGTTCACCAGCTTCGATTGTCAGAAAGGTACTGCTGGAAATAAATAATAATACGATAAAGACAAAAAACCCAATGACCCCGTAAGTGATTAATTTTGACTGTTTCATTTTTTTATGTTTTGATTTTTAATGTTCTTTTAAAGATAATGTATCGTTCAAGAAATTAAGGAAATAAATTGATTACTACACTTTCTAATTTCCCTAAGTTACAATTTTAACATATTCCAAACTAATCGGTTCGCAGTTTTCTATAAAATGACAAGAAAATAGGACGGAGAAAGGCAGGTTTCCCGGTTTCAAGGGTATCTAGGTATCCGGGTTTCTAATGGGAAATAGGAATATTGGAGAATAGGAAAGTGGGAATATTGGAAAGTAGGAAAGTAGGAAAATGGGAAAATAGGAATATTGGAAAATAGGAATATTGGAGAATAGGAATATTGGAGAATAGGAAAGTGGGAGTTAGGGGGCTCTGTCTTGTCCTCCGGTCCTATGGTTGTCTGGTCCTCTGGTTGTCCGGTTGTCTTGAAAATTTCTTAACTTCACTCTGTATTTAGACTTTTATGAAACCAGGCCTTTTTTCTCTTATTCTTTTGTTCCTTTTTCCTTGTTCCTTGCTAAAGTCGCAAGATACCCTGGGGTTATTCAAGCCTGCACCGACCTTTCACAAAGAACGGTTCTGGATTTTGACCACTACAGGTGCCGTATCTTACACTGGTGTAGTGATCGGCTTAAATGAATTATGGTATGCTGATTTTGAGCGATCAGGTTTTCAATTTTTTAACGACTGGAACGAATGGAATGACATGGATAAGATGGGGCACCTGCTTACCACTTATGCGGAAAGTTATTGGATGTACAAAGGGTTGCGTTGGACAGGAGTTGAAAGGAAAAAGGCTATCTGGGCAGGTGCAGGATTAGGAATGTTGTTTCAAAGCACCATAGAGGTTATGGACGCCTATTCTGCCAAATGGGGTTTTTCGGTAGCAGATATGGGATTTAACCTGTTGGGGGCTTCTGCTTTTGTGGGACAGGAATTGGCCTGGCAGGAACAACGAATCATATTCAAATTTTCAACCCATTTCAAATCTTATCCTCATACGCTAGCCAAAGCTGATGCGGAAGCGCCCGATCATACCGTCCACCAAAGGGCCAAAGCGCTGTTTGGTTCCTCTTATGTAGAACGATCTTTAAAGGATTACAATGCGCAAACCATCTGGACTTCCGTCAACATCCATGCATTTATTCCAAATAAAAATAATAAGTTTCCAAAATGGCTGAATATGGCTTTTGGCTACGGGGCGGAGAATATGTTTGGCGGTTTTGAAAACCGCTGGGAAGCAGATGGGCATGCTTACTATTTGAACAAGGACCAATTTCCAAGATACCACCAGTTTTTTCTTTCACCCGATATTGACCTTAGCAGAATAAAGGTGAAAAGCCCTTTTCTAAAAACACTATTAGGCGCTTTAAATGTAATAAAAATTCCGGCACCAACCCTGGAATTTAACACGCAGCAGAATTTCAGATTGCACTGGTTCTATTTTTAGGTACTCCTATCAATCCCAAACTATCTTAAAACTATTTCGCTATTAAAATCTATTTGGAAATGGCCTCGCTTCGCCTTCATAGGGCGAAGCGGGGTTTTCTTTTGGAATAAAAAGATACTCCATTTTGCTTATTGCAAAAGGAGTACCTTACGATTCCCATGAAGTAGAAAGTGAAACTATTTCTTTGGTTCTAGGTATAGGAAAGTGTGATCGTTTTCATGATTGGAGGTTTTGATGTTAAGCGTTACAAAGAATTGATTTGGAACACTCCGAAATGGTAACCCCATCATGAAAACTTTTTTTAATCATCCCTAATAATGGTGGATAAGGATTTTCTTCAGGACAGCTTGCTCGTTCTCAAGATTTACTTTTACCACATAAAGGCCATTGGGCACTTCATCTACCACTCCATTTTCAATTATTTGCATAAATCTACCTCTACTATCCCATAACTCGACAGAGCGAATGGCTTTATCGGAAAGGTTTTCGATCGTTAAAAAATCGGAAACCGGATTAGGATAAATACGCAACTGCTCATTAAGCTCTGCTAAGGAATTATCTACATCAACGGGGCCATCCAACAGGCAGGGAGTAGCTAACGGATCTATTTCAATAGGAAGACCCGGTGTAAGATCCTTATCTATAAATGCAGGATAATCTTCTCCATAACGATAGCACCGAAACGTACTATTTTGGTTGGCATTTTGCCCTTGTGGAACCGGTCCTGTATGGATTACCGGGTTAATGTATCGCCAAACGATATTTCCACTTTGGTCTACTTCTATATAATTCCCCTTATTTCCTTCACAGATCAGCGTGTTCCCATTGGGTAGGCGATGGGCGCCGGAAACATTACTCGAATAAAAATCAAACACCGGATCACTTTGGTACGACCAGGAAGGTGAGAGTGGCTCAAAAGGGGCGACCGTATCGATAAAATAGTTTCCTATACTGTCTATCGGAGGAGCGACCACTTCGATGGAAGAATGATTGCCTCCAGGCCGACCAATTCCATTATTAAAAACCATAATTTTCCCTTCATCCGGATAGCCTGCAGGAATCCAATTTGCATCGTGCTGTCCAAATAATTGTTGGTCTTCATTACTTCCCCGGTTGTAGGCTCTTGGATTTCCCCAACGGTAAAGGATATCTCCTCCTTTTCCGGCATTTCCCCCGGTATGCCCTGCAGCTTCCTGTGTAGTCGTACTGTGATCAATAACCCAGAATTCATTAAAGGTCCGGGAACTGATGATGATCTGGTCTAATTGAGGATTATAGTCTACCGAATTGGCATGTATCCAGTCTGCACCACCCCCGCCTCCTCCTCCATTGGAAGAAGCGGCAAAGTTGATATTTATCAATTCAGGGTGCTCAGACACCACGCCGAAATTCGCTTTGGCAGGATCAAAATCCTGGACGACATGATCGATAAGGTGCCACTCCCAAACGATCGTACCTCCCTCGGTTCCCTCAGGTTCTACCTCAACGATATGTTCTGGCCAAAGGCCGTTGTTAGGATTTACCAGGTTCGGATTCCGGCCGTTGGCAACAGCTTCCGAGGCTGTTATTTTTTCCCAGGCAAGGATCAATACATTCCCATTAGGCAATACCTCAAAGTCATGGTGTTGGTGGAAGGTGTCACTTGAATAAATGAAGCTCCATACTAAGTCTCCTTCCCAGTTGTACCATTCAATTTTTCCACCGGTCCCTCCATTCGGAAAATTGCTTGGTATCCTGGCTGCCCTGACCATATCACCATTCTCCAGCAAATAAGCTGCCATACCAGGTCGGTACTCACTCTCCCAACTGTTGATATACCGTCCGCAATTGTCAATCAAGTAAGTAGTATTACTTGAAATAGGAGCAAATAACGTATACCCCGGAAACGCATCTTCCGAATGCTCAAATACCCCGACAGTTTGCTGTGCGGTAACGGAATAAGGAATATGAAATAACAACACCGACGCAAAAGACAAGGAAAAAGAAACAAGGAATGAAGCCGATGACTTCAAGAGAGAAGAATTCATAATCAAAATTTCGTGAAATAACATCAGCAAATATCTGAAAAATAGCACTCAACTGCTCCTTTTTCAGAAGAAAACGTCGGAATAATACAATTTTGGGAAGATTGGAAATTAGGAGAATGGGAAAATAGGAGTATTAAAAATATCCCTCATTCAAAGTTTCCTACTTTCTTTACTTCTCATTCCTTAACCCTAAAATGCCTTACATTATAGGTAAAGGTCAGCATGATATAGCGTTGTAGCACTTGGGTTTCCGTATCTTCAACGAACACTTCGGTTACCTGGCGGTTGACGCTATTGTTTTCTTTAAGCAGGTCGAAGACGGAAAGGAAGAGCTCGCCACGGTCATTTTTGAACAGTTTTTTTCCGATTCCGATATTCCAAAGCACAAAATTTTGGTCAAAATCTTCGGAGAGGCCGTCGTAGAATTGATGGTTTACATCGGTTCTGAAAATAATCCCTTTACCCAATAACCAATTCAACTGGACGCTGGAATTCTGATTGAAGAACTCCGTATTTAGGTTCCCTTGTAACGTATTGGTAACTACGTTATAATTGGACTTGGAAGAAAGGGTAAAATCAACCCGGTCGCTAATATTACTGCTCAATACTAAGCCCAATCCTGCGGTGGAGTTGTTGGAAAAGTTTTCCTGTTCATCGATCAAGCCCGGTATTCGGGCATGGTTAAACGATATATTTGTGTTGAGGTTGGACTTGATCTTTCTTAAAGGAAATCCATAGGTAAGAAACACCCGGCTATCCCAGTAACCGTCCATATTTACCGGTCTGGTAAGCTGTGCTCCTTCTTCAAGCCTGAGCTCGTCAAAAATGGGAGCATCGCTCTCAGTTAGGTAGGTACTGTTCACAATGCGATTATCGGTAAAACTTCCTCCGACAAGTGCAAAGAATACCGTAGACTTCTGAGGATTTGTATTGGAATACCTCAAAAACAATCTATGGGAATACGACTGATCCAAATCAGGATTTCCGACAGATAATTGCAACGGGTTGGAGTTGTCGACTACATTTTGTAATTGCTCAATTGATGGCTGGTCGGTATTAGTCCGGTAGAAAATACGCAAATTATTAGCGCGTGACTTACCATAACGGATCATTGCGAAGGGGAGGAAGGCGTCAAACTTTTGGCTTCTCTCCCCCGTTTCGATTGGTAATAGCTGCTGGTTGGTCAATTCGGCTCGTTGTACATTGGCCCGGAACATAAACATGAAATTGCGCTTGCGATAATTATACCCTGCCCCGATCGACTGGGTGAAGTACTCATTGCGAAACGTATTGGAAAGCGGTTCGTTGAGGTTGGAGTAGTCATCAGTGGCTTCGTCAAAATCAAAGGTTTCTTTGGCAGAATCATCTTCCCGGTACGACGCCCGGTAATTGGCCATGAGCATCCCCATTTTGCCAATAGGCTCGGTGTAGTAGACGCTGGCGGAACCACTCCAGCCTACGATGTCCAGATCTGATCGTTGATCTAGGGTGTCAAATCTGGGGCGGTTTTCATAGAAACCATTTCTGGAATTCAGAAAACTTTCCCCGTTTTTATCGCTGTAAGTGGTTCCCAAATTAAATGAAAGCGTACGTCGTCGCTTCTTAAAGCGATGACGCCACAACAGGTTGTTCGAGAAATCAATACCTGACAAGTCGGAAGAATAAGTATTATCCGTTTGATTAAGCAGGGTCGCCCCCAGATTAGTCTGACCGAAAGTGGTAGAGGTTCCCTTATTTTGCTGAATACTCAGCCGGGGCCGCATGATGATCGAATTGAAAGAGTCGATATCGTACTCCAGCCTCATATTGATCCGATGATTCGTATTCTTGGTATTGGTGAAATTCTCTTCTTCATAGGTTTCGCTGACCTCCTCGTTATCGACAAACGTCCGGTCGATCAATTCGTCTGCATCCGTATCGCTCCTATTGAAAAAATAGCTACCTGAAATTTCAAATTTCTCTCCCCACTCATCGGTATAATTCAGTCCAATAGCGTGGGTTTGGGCAATTCCGCCTTGCTGATCTACCAGAAAGTCATTAACGCTGGCACCGCCACCGCCGCGCCCACCTCGGCCACGTCCGCCGCCGCGGCCCCTAAAACCACCTCTTCGGCTATTGCTACCCACCACTCCAAGCAGATCTTCAGTAGCGAAGTTTTGTTGGTTGATGTTATTGGATTGTCCGATAAAAGAAATGCGTTGGTCTTTATTGAATAAGTTGATATTGCCACCTGCCCGGTAGCGATCTTCGTAGCCGTATCCCGCATAAACCTGACCAAACTGACCGTTTCGCATATCTTTCCGGGTAATGATATTGATCGTTTTGCTGGTATTGCCATCATCGAATCCCGTAAACTGAGACTGGTCGCTTTGCTTGTCAAAGATTTGAATTTTATCGATCACCTCAGCGGGTAGATTTCGTAGAGCCGCCGTAGGATCGTTCCCAAAAAACGGTCTTCCATCGACTAATACTTCTTTGACATCTTCTCCCTGAGCCTGCACCTTTCCATTTTCGGTGGTAACGGTCGGCATTTTTTTGACCAGGTCTTCCGCATTGGCATCCGGCAAGGTCTTGAACGCATCCGCATTAAACTGGGTGGTATCGCCTTTTTGGATGGCCTGGGGAACCAGATCTTCAATTTCTACCCCTTCCAACTCGACATCGCCTTCTTTGAGAACGATGTCGCCCGCGCTCATGGGCCGACCAGTTGTGGTAATTTGTCTGGTAAACTCCCGGTAACCCAAAAAAGAAACTTTGAGCGTGTATATTCCGTCTGCAAGTTGTCGAAAACGGAAGCGTCCGGTAGGGTCGGTAACATTGGTAAATTCCTCGCCCGTATCATTGTTGGTGAGTAAAACATGGGCGCTGGCCAATGCCTGCTCATTTTCATTAGTGACTTTCCCAAAGATCATATTGCTTTGAGCAACCACCGTAAAAGCAGTCAATAGGCTAAATCCAACAAGAAGTAGTAGCTGTTTCATATTTTTTTTCATTTTAGGACTTTCTTCAATACACTGTAATTTAAGTTAATGAGTATTTTGAACCACCAGATTTTTACACAAGACGAGGCGTCGGCGCAGCCTCATAGCCTGAGCTATGAAGGCGAGTACGCAACGAAGTATTGGGTAAAAAGATGGCTTCAAAATGTTTAGAAATTTAGATTACAGGGTATTCAATTACAAAAGTGAGGATTATTCCTTATTCATGGTAAGATAATCAATGAAGACGGGAAGTTTGTCAATGAAACATGAGGTAAACGGTAAACGGTGAGCAGTGCTGTTAAAGATAATTCTGTTCACAGTTTACTGCTTACCGTTCACCTCCTTTCATTGACAAAACTACCAGATACATTGATAATAATTGGGGAAAAGGAAGGCTTGGGATATATTTGAAGTATGAATCAGCATCAGCATATGGGCGTCACCCCAAGGTGGCTCTGGCAGGTTGTCTTTTGGGCTTTGCTTTGGTTTATGATACCGATCCTTTTTTCGGATCCGGAGCATATGGAGCGGCAACTTTACCGAAGCACGGTCATAGCTGTAGGAGTTGCGCTTACCGTTTTTTTAAATTTGAAATACTTCCTGCCATTCTTCTTTTTCCGCAAGCAATACTTTTTATATGGTTTAGTTAGCCTGGGAGCATTAATACTAATCCTTTTTCTAATAGAATGGGATGGTGCGCCCTGGGCAGAATATTTTAATCGTCGAGGGAAGTGGCGCAGGTCTTCCTATTTTTCGGTTATGAAGATGATTGTCAGATCAATACCGCTTTCTTTTTCTTTATTGGGAAGTATGATCATTGAAATGGCGCGATATACCAGCCATAAAGAAAAGGAGGCGATCGCGTTTCAAAAAGAAAAGCTGGAAACCGAGATGAAATTTTTGAAGTCTCAGACCAATCCGCATTTTCTCTTTAATGCCCTTAATAATATTTATACGTTAACGGTAATCAAATCGGATGCTGCGCCGGAAAACTTGTTAAAGCTCTCCGGAATGCTTCGATACATGTTGTATGATTGTAAGGAAGAGCGGGTTCCGTTAAGCAAGGAAATTGAGTATATCCGGAATTATATCGATCTAAATTTATTAAAGGATAGTAAAGGGCTTAATGTAAACGTCTCCCTAGATGAACGTCACCCAGACCTTCCGATTGCTCCGTTATTGTTTATTCCTTATATAGAAAATGCGTTTAAGCATAGCAAAATTGAGGATTTAAAAGAAGGTTGGATCAATATTAAATTGGAGGTGAAGGAAAAAATCCTGAATTTCAGGGTGGAAAACAGTATTCCAGCCACTACCTATACCAAAGATAAAGCGGGAGGTATTGGTTTAAAAAATGCGGCCAGGCAACTAGAACTTGCTTACCCCGACAAACATGAATTAACGGTTCAACAAGATGACCGCCAATTTACCGTATCCTTGAAAATAGATTTATCATGAAAAAGATTAACTGTGTGATCATTGATGATGAAGAATTGGCCAGAACCCTCCTCGAAACTTATATTGCAAAGGTCCCTCACCTCCACCTGTCTGGTAAATTCAAGAACCCGCTGGAGGCTATGGAGACCATACAAATGCAACAAGTAGACCTGTTATTCCTGGACATACAGATGCCCGAACTTACCGGTATTGAGTTTTTGAAAACCCTCAGACAACGCCCCCTTGTTATCTTCACCACTGCTTATTCCGACTATGCACTAGAAGGCTACGAACTCGACATTACTGATTATCTGCTCAAACCATTTGGCTTTAATCGTTTCATGATAGCTGTCAATAAAGCTGCAGAGTTGTTGAAACTTATGCAGGGATCCACTGCAACGACCAGCGATGAGATAGAAAAATCGACTACCGACAAAGAATATATCCTGGTAAAATCAGAACACCGCATTCACAGGATAAAGCTGGATGAAATCCGGTATATCCAATCCATGCGGGAATATGTGGCTTTTTTTCAGAAGGAAGGAAAAATCCTCTCCTTGTATTCTTTAAAAAAGCTGGAAAAGGAGTTACCATCGGATCAATTTATCCGGATTCACAAATCGTACATTGTTCCCATCAAAAGAATTGAGGCGTTGGAGGGGAATATGTTAAAAATAGGAGCGGACAAACTGCCTATTGGGGCGAGTTATCGGGAGGAGGTGTTGAGGAGAGTGTTTGGGAATTAAGAATGAAGAGTTAAGAATGAAGAATGAAAAGGAGAAGGAAAATTTAATAAAAAGGAGTGAATGTGGATGAAAAGTAATGAAATGAAATTAAAAGAAAGGATAAAAGCAACCAATTTTTTGGTTTTCAATCAAATCCTCACTACTCACGACCCAATACTCATTACTCAATTACGGTACGGGCATTTGGATTTTCTCCGGTTCTGATTCTACCGGATCGGTTTGGTGGCTGGAGAAATAGATCAGGGCATAGATGAGGATGATCGTAAAGAAGAGGGTGGCAAAGATTTTGGTTACTCCATTACCAGCTTCTTCTTGTTCCGATTTTTTTACCGCTTGATCAAAACTAAAGGAGAGCCAGACGAAGAAGAATAGCAGACTCATGGAAGCTAGAAGGACGAGGGCGGCTATCATGGTAATTTGGTTTTGGTTTGGGATATAACGAGTTGTATTTTCCGATTCGTATAAAGGAAAGGTGAAAAAGGTGTTAAGGAAAGGCCATAGGTCATAGACAGTAGTAGGTTATAAAGGGATGACTATTCATAGGATTTTTTCTATATTGGAGGAAATAAAAATTCATACGTGCATTCTACAGTCCATCAGTCACCGCATACTCCCCACCCCATCCTCAAACAAATAAAAACTCAAGGAGAGGATGCATTAACGGCAATCTATCAGCAATATCGAAAACCAGTTTTGGGAAAAGTTATGAATGATCTCCAACTTGATGAGGAGAGGGCTGTCAGACTATTTCAGCAAGCGGTACTGATTTTCTACAAAAATATCCTCCATGGAACGTTAACCGATTTGGAGGCTGCTCCTGAAGAGTATCTTTTTGAAATTGTGGCCGGCCTGCACCAAGAGGCCAGCCCCAAAAAGGCGCTTGTTCATCATTTGAAGTACGAGCTTAAGCATGAACGGACACCAACTGAGCAGGAGGAATTAATTGCCCAATTTTTAAATGAACTGAAACCTCCTTGTAGGAAAATCTTGGCTTACTTTTATCATCAGCAGCGGAGCCTGGAGTGGATTGCAGAGCAGTTAGAATTGGGGCAAAAGGGGGATTCGGCGGAGGAGGTTAGAAAGTGTATGGAGGAAGTTAAAATGGGGTGTTTGGAGCAGTTGAAGGGGATGGTTGCTGAATTTTATAAGGGGTTTTAGGTTTTATATGCGGACGTGGACGTCCGCAGAATTTTGGTTTGGACGTGGACGTCCAAACCAGCAAAATGTGGGGAGAAATTAGGTTTGGAGACGTCCAAACCAGCAGAAAAAAACGTGGGAACGAAGACGTCCAAACCAGCGCTACCTATTACTGCTCATGACTACGTCACTACTTGACAACGCCAAAACGTAAAAAACATGGATAACAACCTTAGAGCTCAATACCTGATCGATCAAATGCTGCTGCAGCGGCTTTCTATTCCGGAGAATGCGGAATTTCAGCAATTGGTGTGGAATGCGGAGTTTCGTAAGGACCTGGAATTTCAGAAGCAAGTGTTTAAAGTGATTGAGGCAACTGAGGATCAGCGGTTGTTAGCTGTTTTGGGAAAGGAGGAGCAAGTGCAGAGCAGATCTCCGCTGGCTTTTTTGGGGAAGAACCGGTTGTTGATGGTTAGTATTGTTATTTTATTGATTGTATTGGCGATATTGGTGATTTTTGGAGCTTAGGTGTGGCACATCTATAGGTGTGCCACACCTATAGGTGGGGCACGTTTAGCTCTTTATTAATTCCGTCTTGACTTCAGGCCGAAAATTTCATACTTTCACAAACATAGTCGGGACCGTCTTTGGGACCAATAAAAAAACATGCTGGATGCTTCATAAGGCTCTGGCTAAATCGGCAATATCAATTGAAAGGTTATTCTTATCCGAAGTTTACCGGCAACGTGTAATAGACTTTCACAGCTTGACCCCTTTGTTTCCCTGGTGTCCAGCGCTCTGGCATGGAGTTCATAAGTTCTATTATTCTGATTACCTCTTCTCCTAAACTTTTCTCCGGGCTTCTCAATAACTCAATCTTGCCCACCGTACCATCTTCATTGATTACAAACCGGACCACTACTTTTCCTCGAAATTCCTCTTTCTTTTCCGATGGTATATACCCCAGATTATCGATGATAAATTCATGAATTTTCTCAGTGGTGCAGCCTTGGCGAAATGGTTTTGATATGCCATCACATCCCGGAAAGACCGGCATTTCTTCAACCACTTCCCAAATTTTGGGCTCTTCCGGAGGATCAACTGTTCTACCTAGCTTATTCACTAACCCTGTCTTTCCATCTTTCTTCCAACGGACCTTATCGGAATCTAAAATTTGTATTTGATCGTACTGAGTCAATAGGATCGTACTTCCTTTTGTATTAACCATCCCATACCTTGAGCCCATTTTCACAATCCCCAAGCTATCTTTAAAATCAAATACGGCGTCATAGATAAACGGGGTAATTTCTTCTCCTTCCGCATTGAGATAACCGTATTTCCCATCACGGAAAGCTTTGAAACAGCCGTCAGAAAAATGATTGATCCGCACATATTTAAAAGGAGCCACCGTTTTTCCATTGGCATCTATCAAGCCCCACTTGTAATTTTTGGTTGCCCGGGCAACAGGGGCTTTGTCAAAAGGCATGGCTTCGCCGAACATTGGAGGAAGAACTACTTCTCCTTGTGCATTTTTATATCCAACCAGATTCTTTGAGCGATCGAAAAAAGGCAATAATTCTTCAGTATTGACAGCTATTTTTCCTTCTTCCTCCAGACAATTAACCTTGCATTTTCCATCTTTGTCGATAAAGAATAATCGACGATTTTTTTCTACTTCTGCCAATCCACTTTCTTCGTCAAAAGGTCCGGCTTTTTGGTAGTTAAAAGGAATAACCAATTCGCCAAATTGATTGGCATACCCCCATCGGAAATCTTTCTTCACTGCAGCCCTTCCATTCTGAAAAGTAGCTATTTCATCATAAATTGCTTTGGTGATAGGCATCCCTCCATCAGTTTGGAATCCCCACTTTCTGTTGTCATCCTGATATGGTTCTACGCTTTTAAAAGAGGTAAGTTTTTTATTTTCTTCATCAATTAAAAAATAACTTCCATTCTCCAATACCACTGCATAAGGCCCTTCAGCAAAGAAGCTCAAAGCATAATCATATTGAGCCGGAATTTTCACGTTACCATAGAGGTTCAAATATCCGTATAAATCCCCTTCTTTGAAGCGAATATATCGTCCGCTGATAGCTCCCACAAAATCGTACTTCAGGTAATGCTCCAGATTAGGTAACATATCATTAATCCGGTCTCTTTGTGGATGGTCGTCAAGGATTTCTTTCATTTTCCGGGCCTTTCCAATTTGACCTTGATAGAGATATGACAGTCCAAGGGCAGAGAAATAGATAGAGGGTGTATTTTTAATGGGACCTTTATGAATTTTTAATGCTTTCTTATTGAGCCGATGGTACATGAATTGATAATTCAGTGCTTGCTCGAAAGAAGTCATTGCTTTTTCAAATTTATTGCTGTTGTAGGCTCGTACCCCGTTATTAAAATGATAGGCATCAAACGCACCGTAAAATTTTCTGGCATTTTGTTGAGTGTTCATGCTAAAAACCATATCGTTCATCTTCCCGACGGTTTCGTACGGAAGATGATAAAAGCGGGCAAATAATACAAGAAAGGCAAGCAATGCAACAGCCCCTATTTTTGCTTTTGGATTGGTCCCCAGAAGAGGATTGTCATTTTTAAAGACATATTTAGTGGCCACAGGCGGAATCCATTCTTTTGATTTGGAAAACCGCTGTAGGAGTCGTTGATTACTCGCATCATCGACTGGTGCTCCTTTTTCTGTTAGTTCTTGATAGCGCTTCAGCCATTTTTTGCGTTCTTTTCCTTTCTTATGAATAAATAATTCGTTAGTTGCCAGCCATAGTTGACGTTGGTCAAAAGCAGTCGAATTTTCCGGAGGTGGAGCATCTTGTAAAATTTTACTGATCTCTTTTCGGATTTTAATTTCCTGCTCTATAGATAAATCAGGATGATTGAGCAATAATGCTCTGATATCATCAGGAATGCCTCCTTCCTGAAACCAGGGAAGGCGATAAAGCTGACGGATATGATAATACGACACCAGGGATGCTTGCTGGTTTTCAGAAAGTATGTACCCCATCCGCATGGTCAAATCCCAATTTAACTTAGGATAAATCGCACAGGCTGCAATCCAGGCGCGCATTTCGGGATTATAATGCTCTTCCAGTTTCAAAAATAAGTTATCTGCAGAGATATCGATCTTTTTGTCTGCCTTTTTGATCTGATGGAAAAAAGGGCTTAACTTCGATTGGCTGGTTCCTTCAAACACCCCGATAAGGTCTTGGAAACCATGCATATCAGCAGAAAAGAGCGATAGATTTTCGGCAACTACTTTTTCCTGCTCACCCCAATGTGCCGGAGCTTTTGGAGTAATCAGCGCTCTCTTTTCCCACACCATAAATTGACGGGCATATTCAGAGATATCGCCCCAAAGTGCATTAAAAAAGCTATCTACTTCACTAAATATTATGAGGTAATGGTCTTTATAGTGTTGCTGCAAATCTTCTATTTGCAGGCCTTGCGGATACGATTCATTCCAAAAGCGATCTTCATTTTTTTCATAATAATACCGTTCTGCCTTGACATCGTTTTCGAGAAGGGTTTCAATGATGTGATTAAACAAGATCAACTCTTGAGCATCCAGTGATTTTTGATCGACTAAAAACAAGTATTCCACCGGTTGGGTGTGGTTAAAGAAAATAAAGTCCCACTGTCCACCTTTTCGGATAGTAGCCTGAATGGTTTTTTTCACATCCAGCCCTTTGCGATCTGTTTCTTCCCGGAGGTTTAACCGTTTGGCAACATGGTAGAATTCTGATTCATAGTTGAGATGCTCCAATCCTTTTACCTCAAGGGGAAAGTTTTCGGGAATTGCTTCTTGAGGTATTTGTTTTCTCTTTTTAAGGTTTTTCCGGAATTCCCGTTGTAACCAATAGACTAAAAGTATGCAGAGTAAGCCGACCAGCCCCCACCGGACGGTTTGCTGGTTTTTGTACAACTGATAGCCCAGTGTATTATCAATTCTGTTTGAAAGTTGGGAATAGGCAGGTTCTTCCATCAGTGGTAAGGGAGCTTTTTTCAGCGAGTCCGCCCTTGGTTGCAGGCTCACATCATTGGCAACAGCAGGAGTGTTGAGTTCCTCCAGCAGAGGATTCGGAGCAGGATTTTCAATATTTGATGGAAAAGCTTGGCTTTGTTCATTGCCAGCACCATCTTGTATCGATGTTAAGGGGGTGTTGGACGAGTGACGATTATTTTCTTCTTTGAGGGTGGACTGAAAAAAAACAGTTAGACAAAGAATAATAATTAATAAACTAGCAACAGGCAGTAGGATTTGCTTGGCATTCCATTTTGGTTGATGTCCAATTTTTTGGGTTCCCTTTTCAAGTAAAACAGCGGATGTGTGTTCTTTGATTTGTTGCCCACCGCTTTTTTCCAGGTTAGCTTTCAAAGAAGAATTCTTAAAGTAAGCCTCCTCTAATATCCATCCATGCTTTTGGTATAATTCATAAAATTGTTGTTGTTCTTCCGGAGAATTGGCAATTAGGGGAGCCAATAAAAAAGGAAGATGCTCAACCGGATGATCCGGGGGCAAGTTTTTGATGACGTTGTAACAATCTAGGTGCGTATCGACGCCTACATCCAAGCCTTCTTGCTGGATTTGTCCAAGAAAGCGGATGATGGGGGTATATTGAAGATGATTTAGAGCAGTATTTTCCATAGCAATAGTTAAATAATCTCGCAAAGAAGTAAAGGACGCAGTAATTTGTTAAAATAAAGTTTTCAGTATCAGGTTCACATCTTCCTGATTTTTTGCCAGGGCCGAATAGGAGCCGACCAACAATTCTTTTTCATTCCTTCTAAGCACTTCAGGATTTTTCAGGGAGAACACATTAAAATCAATTTTTTCGAGGATAGACACCCAGAACAGTAATTCAGCAGTAGAAGGTTTTTTCTTTTTAACAATTTCTCGTATGGTATTAAAGTGGTCGACAAGTATCCCCTGTTCTTCGGAAGAATACCGGGTATTTTTAGATGCTAAAATATTAAGAAGCATGGGTTTATCTGGAAAAGGAATATGGTAAAAAACGCAGCGTCGGAGGAAAGCGTCCGGGAGGGACTTTTCCGAATTGCTGGTCATGATGATTATGGGGCGATTTTGTTGATTCGTTTTAATGCTGTTGGCCCCGATACGATTAATTTCAGGCACTTCAAATTCGAGATCTTCCAGTACATCGAGGATGTCATTAGGAAAATCGCGTGGAGCCTTATCGATTTCGTCCATGAGAACGATGCATCTTTTCCCTGATTTTATGGCAGCACCAAGTGCTTGATACCGGATAAACTTTTCTTCGATTTCTTCCGGGCTCAAGACTTTACTGCCCTGGTTTTGGACATACTGAAAATGCTGTAGGGAGTCATAGGTATAAAAAAGGTCTTTGGCAGTAGAAGTCGATTTAGTATTGAAGATGAAGAAATTTTCCGGTTGGCCGTTAGCGCTATAATGTTTGGCCAGGTGATAAGCCAGTTGTGTTTTTCCTGTACCCGGTTCACCTGTAAGCAGGAGTGGCTGACCTAGCATCAAAGCCACATTCAGAGCATTCTTCAACGGAGGTGAAACGATATAATCTGAGAAGTGTGAAAAAGCAGCATTGGGATTAAAAGCCGGCATAGACTGCTTGGTTCCAGGCCTGTAGATTTCAAATTCTTCGATCATGGTTGATGCAGCGGGTTATGGAGATACAAATAGATGTTACTTAATAGTAACCCTAATTTAAGGGAAAATATTCCTTTGGGTGAGATTTTTTAGATGGAGGACATGAAAACGTGGACTGCACCTATAGGTGGAGTACACGTATAGGTGCAGTCCACCTATACTACTACTCGTCTTTAATTATCAGCTGTTTATAAGTTTTTTCGCTGAGAAGATTAGGTGTGCCACATTTATAGATGTGCCACACCTATAGGTGGGGCACGTTTAGCTCTTTATTAATTCAACCCAAACTTCAGCCCAAAAAAGATTGTCCTCGGTCTGGCAGGGCCGTAAACATAACCAGCATCGCGTGCGGGGCCGATGTCAAAATCATCTTGATAGCTATTAAAGGCATTTTGTAGCCCCCCTGAGAGCTCGATATGATAATTATCTTGCACCACAAAAGTGTAAGCTACCTTAATGTTTGTTTCCAGAAAGGAAGGAGTACGTTCAATGATGGTATATTCTGTTTCGGGACCTATGATGTGAGGGGCATCCATCGGGCCGGTATAAACACCTGACAGGGATATCTTCAATTGCTTAACAGGCGTATAGGTCAAGGTGTAAAACCCGTAAAGATCCGGTGTTCTTAAGAGGTTCTCGGTAATAGTCGGAGGTACCTGATCATTGGGATCCTCCGGAGCCCAAATTTCTTCAGCTTCTGTATATCTTGCCGACTGAATAGTAGAACCCAATTGAACGATCAGCGCGGAAGAAAAAGCGATATTGGCCTCCAGGTTAATCCCCTGTACCGTTGCTCCTGATCCGTTTCTCTTGGTAATAACTGCTACTCCCGACGGAAGCTCTGTTTGATCTGATAAGATAAACGGATCGATCAGTTGGGTACGAAAGCCTTCCAAAACAAGATTGGCCTGAGTGGAGCCAACTGATTTGGTGTAATTCAGGGATGCAGTGAAATTGTTAGATGTTTCGGTGCTTAAATCCGGATCAAGGCGAATAAAACGAGCAGCTCCCCCAACCGTTTCAATGTGCAGATCCTCGTCAAATGCCTGGGGTGCACGGTAGCCTTGAGCAAAAGAGGCTCTTATTTTCAGGTCTTCTGTAAGATTGTACATAGCTGTCAAACGGGGAACAGCAATACCTACGTTTTGCTGATTATCAAACGATTCCGTCCCAAGGTCATAAAGACCGTTTATATTAACATAATCAAACCTACCTCCAAATAATAAGCGTAGTCGGTCAGTCGGGTCCCATTCCAATTGGGCATAGGTCCCTAAAGTTGCAACTGTCTGATCGATCGTCCGTTCGTAACCGGGCATTTCATCTACCACATCATTATATTGATACTCTGCACCTAAGGTCAGATTGATTTCTTCATTAATATTAAAGGAATACTGCCCGCCACCTACCGCAGCAATATCGTTAGATTTTCCATAGGCATTAATGGCGAGAATGTCTGCCTCGGTAAGCGTATCGTTTGGGGCCAATACTCTACCGCCACCTCCGTAGTAGCTATCACGGTTCGTAAACTGGGCAGAGGTGTAAAGAGATATTTTGTGCCGGTTATCTTTAGAAATTTGTTCAAAAGAAAGCCCCGTACCGAATATATTGTGATCAAGCTGCTCGGTGATATCTGTTTGATGGGGCGCCAAGTCAAAGTTGTTGCCACCCCGTCTGAATTCATTGATATGAAAAGCATTAAGTTTTAGTTTTCCACGGTCGGACGTATTTAGAAAAGCGTCGAAGCCAAAGGTGTTATTTCGCAGTTTTGTAATCTCCGAAAAACCGTCATCATTAGCATCCCAGGGTTCTCTGGTGCGGTTAAACCCATACAGCGTAATACCTTTAGTCAAATTCTCATCTACAATGGACCCAGAGAAGGTCAGGGTTCGGTCAGGTTGCTCGGCATTGATAAAGGATTGATTAAAACCCACTTCGAAAGAATTTTGGATAGGATCTTTAGTTATGATATTGACAGTTCCCGCGATGGCATTACCTCCATAAAGTGCCGAGCCTCCGCCTTTGACTACTTCTATTCGATCCACCATATTAGCCGGAATCATATCCAATCCGTACACGCCTGCCAGCGCAGAAAAAATGGGCCGGCTATTGATCAGAATTTGAGAATAGGCTCCTTCCAAACCATTCATCCGCAGTTGCGTGAACCCGCAATTCTGGCAATTATTTTCCACCCGCAGACCGGGAGAAAAGTTGAGGCCTTCTGAAACACTAAGCGATTGAGTCGCTTCAAAAGTAAGCTCAGAAACCTTATTGACGATGACGGGTGAATTATAGACAGGTACCTCATTGCGTGTTCCCGTTACTACGACCTGTTCAAGATTAAGCAAATCTTGCTCAAGATCGATTTCCAGTCTGTTCGTTTGTTCCTCTCGAACTATTGCCTTAGTAGAAAAAGGTTTATATCCCAGGCACGTTACGAGGACGATGTATTCTCCCGGCGGAACACTTTTTATTTCAAACGTTCCATCCGAACCAGTAATCGCTCCTCCGACAAAATTTGCCCCGGTTACCTGAATATTGGCCAACTCAACTGGTTGGTCATTGGAATAAACCGTTCCCTCAAGAGCACCGGTCTGCGCAAAGAATAGAGCAGGAAGTAATGTAAAGAAGCCAGTTACAGCAATTCTTATCATTTTACAAGTGTTTAGTTGCTACAAATATATAAAGTTAGTTTATTCTAATAAAATTTTTAACCTATATTAACTTATAACAAGAGAAGCCACTTATTGTTTGGTAAGAAGCGTTTGATTAGGGTGAAAAAAAGATGAAGGGAACTCACTGGGAGATAGAGGGCTTAAGGCTTGTTTTTGAAGGAGTTGGCTAGGTGCAGTCCATCTATAGGTGTACTCCATCTATAGGTGGAGTACACCTATAGATGGACTGCACCTACTTCGCCACCAACTCCCCCCGCATCACTTCCAACTCGCTTGCTTCTTTCCATCCTCCTCCGGTAAAATCAGGAAAAGGGAGTGGCAGGCTATTGCTGGCAACGGAAAGCTCGGACAACGGAGTGACCGCACTCCACATGACGCTGTCGTAAACATTAATATCTAGCGGCAAACCTTCGTTCAGACAAGTGATCAGCCGGTACATCATCACGAAATCCATTCCCCCATGCCCTTGTTTAAATTCCTGGCTGACTGTTTTAAGTTTTTTTATGATCGGATGGGTATATTTTTCTCGGTAATTCTGATATGCTTCACCTTCCAACCACTTGTGTCCCCAATAAGTTGGTTCTTCTGGTTCGATATAAAGTCTACTTGGATAACCGTCGTGTACGGCCTTTGTCCCGACCACCTTATTGATCCGGGAATATGGCCGTCCTGTATGTACATCAAACTGTAGCAAAATCGTCTTACCCTGCTTCGTTTTGATCATGGTGTTGTTCATATCCCCGCATTTAATCTGAGTATAAGGCGCACCTGCTTGCTTCGCGGCCTGGCTAAGGTTTAACTCTCTAGAGCTCATAGAGGTGAGAAAATCAAAGGTATCGCCTCGGCCAATATTCAGATAAAATGCAATCGGACCAAGCCCATGAGTGGTATAAAAATTTCCGTCTCGCGTCACATGATGCTGGATCCTCCATTGATCCTGATAATAGTCTTCACTAAGCAGCAGGGCCCGGAGATCATGTAAATAAGCCCCTTCAGTATGGGTAATATTTCCAAAAACACCATTTTGGATCATATTGAGCACCCACAATTCCTCTTCGTTGTAACAACAATTCTCCATCATGATGCAATGCCGTTGGGTTCGCTCGGCCGTTTCCACCAATTCCCAGCATTCAGCCATTGTATAGGCAATTGGCACCTCCGACGCTACATGCTTTCCCTGCTCCATTCCATAGATACACATAGACGCATGCCATTTCCAGGGCGTCGTGATCACTAATAAATCAACATCTTCCTGTTGAACAAGCTTTTGCCAATCGTTTTCGCCATTGAAATAGAGCTTAGGCTCAGGCTTCTGCCATTGAGCTAGTTTTTCTTTGGCTTTAATGACTTTATTTTCAACAATATCCGAAAGCCCCACAATTTCCGCCCGGCCATTTTGAACCAGCCATTGAAACATTTCCAGCAAGGTATTTCCGCGGTTGCCCATGCCAATAATCCCCACTTTTACTTTGGGAATGGGATCGGCAGCAAAGCCGATCATGCTACCAGAGGTAGTTTTTTCGATGGCTTTCAGTAAATGAGAAATATCATCTTTGGTACTTGGATTCGCTGCAAATGAAGTAGTGAAAAAGGCCGGTACACCAATGATAGAACGGAGGAATGCTTTGCGGTTCATAATTTATTGGTTGATTAAAATTTGTGATTTAGCCACTCAAATTTAGAGAAATATGGGATATTTTATGAAACGTGCCCCACCTATAGGTGTGGCACATCTATAGGTGTGCCACACCTAAATACCAAAGCCGCCCAAAACCACCAACTCCTGACCACCTCCCGGCATACCATCAAGCAAAGGTATAGCTTTACCTATTAATGCCCGAACTTCAGGGTCTTTCAATGAATTATCGTGATATTCCTTGCTGTCCCAAACCTCCGTTACCCATACCGTTTCACTATTAGGATCTTCCTGGCTAATTAAGTAAAGATGACAGCCTTTCGCCTTGGCTACTAATTTTGAAGCTTCAATTAAAATAGAGGCTAGTTCTTGGCCTTTACCAGACAATGCCTGGAGCTTTCCGTGTAGTCCGTATTTTTTCATTAATAAAGATTTTTTATTCAAAAAATGCTGCCGGAGTTTCCTTGAGAAGTTGGCGTTCCATAAAATAAATTTTTCGGGTTTAACCTCACCTGGATACCAGGATCAAATTATAATTATGAAATAGGAGGTAGGAAATATCAAGGTTTCCTATTTCCTACTTCATACTTCTCCATCATACATTTCCTCAATATATTTCTGATACTTCTCATAAACGACAGGTCGCCGAAGTTTGAGGGTGGCGGTGAGGTGTCCAGAAGTGACCGACCAGTCATCGGCGATCAGGTGAACCTTGCGGACTTTTTCATGCGACTGGAGGTTTTTATTAGTATGGTCAACAACGCCTTCCATAAATTGATTAACTTTATTGTTGACAACCATATAAGGAGGGGCAGTCCAATGAATCTGATGTTGCTCTGTCCATGCTTTCAACTTTTTAAAATCAGGAACAATAAGAGCCGCGACGAAGGGGCGATTGAGGCCGATGACCATACAATTTTCAATAAAGGGTGACTGCAGGAGTTGTTGTTCGATCAATTGGGGAGAGACAAATTTGCCGGAAGACGTTTTAAAGAGTACCTTTTTCCTTCCGGTTATTTGCAGGAAGCGCTTATGGACAAACCGGCCGATATCACCCGTTCGTAGCCACCCATCTTCCGTAAATACTTGCTTGGTCAAATCGGGCCTGTTATAATAGCCCAGCATTACATTAGGGCCTTTTACTAATATTTCTCCTTCTTCTCCCTGGGGTGCATCAATGCGAACATCTACTCCGGGAATCGGAATACCTACTGTTCCGAAACGAACACCGCCGGGCTCAAAGCGGTTGAAAGCTATGACGGGAGCAGTTTCCGTTAACCCATATCCTTCTCTAATATCAATTCCGGCGGCAGAGAATAACTTACCCAGTTCAGGACGCAAAGCTGCCGCTCCCACAACAACCCCTTCGATGCGGCCTCCCATGGCGTTGCGCCACCAGCGGAAGACCAGCCAATCGGCAATCTGCAATTTGAAAAAATAGAGCAACCCAATGCTTTGTCCCTCTTTAAATCGCCTTCCCAATCGTATCCCCCAGTTGAGGATAGCACGCCTCCACCGAGGTAGTTTACTGCCCTGGTGTTTGATGGATTCCAACACTTTTTCCAATACCCTCGGCACACACGTGAAGTAATGCGGTCGGATCTCTTTTAGACTTTTTTCAAAATGATCGACACCTTCCAGATAGTGTACAGAAGCCCCCACGGCGAGGTAGGTATAAACAACCATACGTTCAAAAATATGGCTCAGGGGAAGGAAACTAAGGACTTGCTTGTCGCAATTCACCGGAACCAATGCAATGATCGCCTTGATATTACTGACGATATTTTTATGCGACAACATTACTCCTTTGGGAGTACCCATAGCACCAGAGGTATAAATAATCGTTGCAAGATCGTCTTCGTGAATAGCGGCTTTGAAGGTTTGAAATTTAGCTTCATGCTCATCAAGGGGTTCTTTAAGCATTGATTTCCAGCACGGAAGATCGTCGTATTTATTAAAGGTAAATATCTTCTTGAGGCTTTTTACCTGATCTTGCAGTCCTTCCAACTGATCATATTGCTTTTTATCTTCGACAAAACAAACTTTGATGTCTGCATCTTTGAGTATAAAGGACAATTCAGTGGTGGGCGTTACCCCATGCATAGGCACGGGTATGATGCCGATCCGCTGGGCCCCCAAGTCAACAAAATTCCAGAACGCGAAGCCTTTGTGCGTCATAATCCCGATCTTATCCCCTTTTGACAGGCCGAGCTCCAAGAGTCCTGCGCTAACCCGGTCGATGTAGGCGATGGCTTCCTCGGTGCTGAACGACTCCGGTCCATTATCCCAACGATGAGCCAAAGCAACCTTTTGAGGGTACTTGGCCTGTTGATAGTATAGGATATCGAAAAGGCGCCTGAAGTCCATATTTATTGGTTTCCGATTTGTTTTGCAGTTGATATTAATATCCTTATTGCTGCTCTAAAGTAATAAAAAATTCGGTACAAATGGAATAAGCCAATTCGCCGACAAATGTAAAATATTAGCACTTTGTTTAATTGTTTACACCTTAAAACTTAAAAAAGTTAAACAAAAATAACTTTAGGGCGTTTTCGTGATAGTTTTTTAGATAACCAAAAAAATATTTAACCAATGAAGTTGTTTAAAATTGAATTTTTGTACGCTTTTGCACTAATCCTTGCTGTAGGATTTGCTTCTTGTAGTGACGATGAAGATGAGCCGGATCCGACACCAGACCCGACTCCGCAAACTATTGCTCAAGTTGCTGCCGGCGATGCACAATTTAGTACGCTTGTCGAAGCTCTTGACCGTGTAAATCTAGTTGCTACCCTTGAAGGCGACGGACCATTCACTGTTTTTGCGCCTACCAACGATGCTTTCGAAGCTTTAGGTGTCGACCTAAGTACACTTTCAGATGATGAGTTAACAGAAATCTTATTGTACCACGTTATTGGTGCACAAATCAATTCAGGCGATATCGCCGAAGGCGACACATATGTTTCTTCTGCAACAACTACCGGCCCTGGTGGTAAAGCCCTTTCTCTATACATCAACAATAACGGTGGTACGATTACGGTCAACGGAGGTTCAGAAGTTGTAGCTGCTGACGTAGAAGCTTCCAATGGAGTGATCCATGTGGTAAACCAGGTATTGCTTCCTCTGGATATTGTAGGACATGCCAGTGCTAATGGAGCATTTGAAACACTAGTCGGAGCATTGGGTGATGCTGACGGAGACTTGGTAAGCGTCTTGCAAGGAGACGGACCATTTACCGTTTTTGCACCCACCAATGATGCCTTTGACAAAATTTCTGATGTTGTAGCTGGTCTTGACGCTGAAGGATTATCTGAAGTATTATTGTATCACGTTCTTGGCGGACAGGTCAACTCTGAAGATATTGCTGAGGGGGATACTTATGTTTCTACTGCTTCTGCCAATGGTCCTGACGACACTCAACTGACGGCATATATCAACAACGACGGTACCGACATTACTTTGAATGGCATTGCTAATGTGGTAGTTGCCGATGTAGTGGGTACGAACGGTATTATCCATGTCATCAATGAAGTTATTATTCCACTTGATGTTGTGGGACATGCTACTGCAAATCCATTATTCTCGGAATTAGTAACTGCTTTAGGTGCAGCTGATGGTGACCTAGTTACAACACTACAAGGCGACGGCCCATTTACTGTTTTTGCGCCTATCAACAGTGCTTTTGAAGAAATTTCAGATACGGTAGAAGGTTTAACACCTGCTCAATTAGCAAATGTTTTGACCTACCATGTTGTTTCAGGTAACGTCCGTTCTGCGGCTTTGACCAACGGACAGGTAGTTCCTGCTTTGAACATGGAAGACTTCACCGTAAATATCTCCGGTGGTGACGTAACGATTACTGATGCGCAAGGAGGTATAGCAGAGGTTATTCTTACCGATGTGCAGGGTACGAATGGCGTTATCCACGTATTAAACAAGGTAATTTTACCTTAAGATATTCAAGATAATCCTTTTTCATTCCACACAATTTGTAAAAGAACGAGAAAGATTTTCATAACTGAGCTTTTGTAAAATGGTTTTTTGATATGAGTCATTCTGCTTAGAATGGCTCATATTTTTTTACCCCCTTCTAAACAAGACCGTCAAGGGTATCCTGAATATGCTGGTCAAACTGATCTTTAAGTTTTGATTCCAAAAAAGGATAAGCATCTTTTTCGTAAGAAGCTTTGAAAGCACCTGCTTCCAGGTAGCTGATCCGGTCGCAAACTCTGGTGAGTACAGGAAAAGTATGAGAAGAAATAAAAATGATCTTCCCTTTGGCCTTTAACCGCTCGAGAAGCGAAAACATCTTCTCTTGACTCTCTATATCTAATCCGTTGAACATCTGCTATCAACATAATACGCTCATAAGCAGGTATTTGTGTGTA
>CAZHOV010000041.1:0-6668 GCA_964534315.1 uncultured Saprospiraceae bacterium
GTCAATTTCATTCGAACAAATTATTATACAAGCAATTTTGATTTGCCGCTTAAGTAATTTTATTAATTGATTGTATCGTTCACGATAATCCTTTAACTCTTCTTCAGTAATATAACTTAGATCATAGGCACAAATCAGATGATCTAAAGTTTCTGTTAAAGAACCTCTCGCTTGTCGACAAAATTGAATGTTCTCTTGAAAATGGAACCTTCCGTGCCCTTCAGCGATATTTGCGCAAATTGATCTGGATGATCGGATAATTTGATCAGTTAATCTGAATTTTTCCTCATTTGGGAAACTACTTGTCAAGTTAAACACTTGATTTCTAAACTCTCTTCCCTTTTTCCAAACTTCTAATCGTTCAAAGTTATCAGCTCCCATTGTTTACTAATCAACAAATTAACCAGTCAACTTACTCAACTACACTACGCTACTTTACTCTTCGCCTCCTCTGCACGTTTTCTTCGTTTTTCGGCATAGGCCATAGCGGCTTCACGTACCCAGGCACCTTCTTCGTGGGCCTTACGGCGGGCGTCGAGGCGTTGTTTATTGCAAGGGCCATTTCCTTTGACGACATTCCAGAATTCCTCCCAATTGATTTTGCCGAAGTCATAGTGTCCGCGTTCTTCATTCCACTTTAGATCCGGATCGGGCACGGTAATGCCTAGAAATTCCGCTTGAGGAACGGTTACATCGACAAATTGCTGACGCAGCTCATCGTTCGACTTGCGCTTGATCTTCCAAGCCATAGACTGAGCAGAGTGTTTGGAGTCTTTATCCGAAGGACCGAACATCATCAATGAAGGCCACCACCATCGGTTAAGTGCATCCTGAGCCATTGCTTTTTGCTCTTCGCTTCCGCGACAGAGGGTCAAAAGGATCTCGTATCCCTGGCGCTGGTGGAAACTTTCTTCTTTACAAATTCTCACCATCGCGCGGGCGTAAGGACCGTAAGAAGTACGGCATAACATAACCTGATTCATGATCGCTGCTCCGTCCACCAACCAGCCGATGGCTCCGATATCCGCCCAGGAAAGGGAAGGATAGTTAAAAATACTGGAGTATTTGGCTTTGCCTTCGTGCAATTGCTCGATCAATTCTTCACGGTCAGCCCCCAGTGTTTCGGCGGCGCTGTATAGGTAGAGGCCGTGCCCGGCTTCATCCTGCACTTTAGCCAGTAAAGCAACTTTCCGGCGTAAGCTTGGAGCGCGGGTGATCCAATTACCTTCCGGCAACATCCCCACAATCTCTGAGTGGGCATGCTGAGAAATTTGGCGGATGAGCGTCTTGCGATATGCTTCCGGCATCCAGTCTTTCGGTTCGATTTTTATTTCAGCGTCAATCTTGGACTGAAACTTATCTTCAAAAGCTAATTCTTTCATGGCGCTAATTTATTTGTTGTTAAGCAATTTATTTTATTAATCCTTCCAGTAGAAGTTGTAAAATATTGTTTTCTAATTCTTGTTCTGATATTCCCCGGTCTGGTTTATACCAATAATGGATCCAGCGGGTAGAGGTTAAAATAGTATTTAGAACGATAGTAGGATGAAGCGCTTTAAAGAGTCCTGCTTCTATTCCTGTTTGTATAATCGATTTAAATCGATTTTCGTAGTCTCTGCGCATCTCCAGGAATTCCGACAAGGACGGTTCGCTCAGGTGTCGCCATTCGTCATTAAACACGGTTACAGAAGTAATATCTTCCGCAGCAATTTGCACGTGGAGACGGATTAGTGCTTCCACTTTCTCCGTAATGTTTAGATCCGCTTCTTCCACCGCTTTGATACCATTAAGGAACCGGCGGGCATTTTGAAAACAGATTTTCTGGAGTAACTCTTCCTTTGATTTTATGTGGTTGTAAAGGCTGGAAGCTTCCAGACCAACTTGCTGAGCAAGATCTCTGACAGAGGTTGCTTTGTAGCCTTTGTCCCGAAACAGCTTTGCTGCTTCTTCTACAATGATTTCCTTTTTGGTTTTCTCTTTTACTTTCATAAAATACTATTATTTCTCATCAAAGTCAACGAACAATTCCGGAGACCGGGGATGAGACTGGCAGGTCAGGATGAATCCTGCTTTTACTTCATCGGGTTCCAGGGCGTAATTTACATCCATATCGACATCACCCTTGATAAGTTTGGCTCTACAGGTGCAGCATACACCACCTTTACAGGCAAAGGGAAGATCTGCTCCTTTCTTGAGAGCCGTATCGAGAATAGAATCTCCTCCATAAGGAATCACCATATCGATGGTGTCGCCATCCAGTTTGATCGTGACCTTACTTTCCTTAGAAGGATCGACTGTGCGTTTGGGTGCGGCTGTTTTGGGTTTGCCCAATTTGCCGGTTGGCGAGGTAAAGAGTTCGAATTTTATCTTTTTTGAATCAATCTTTTGTTGTTCGAGCGTTTCTCTTATGTCATGGATCATTTCTTCCGGGCCACAGATAAAGAATTTTGCTACCTCTTCAGGGTTGAAAAGCAACTTGGCATAGACTTCACATTTTTCCGAGTCGATCCGTCCGCTAAATAATTTAGCGCCCAGATTCTCGCGGCTCAGCACGTGGTGCACACTCAGTCGGTCGACGTGTTTATTTTTGAGGGATTCTATCTCATCTCTAAAAATGATGGAATCCACACCCCGGTTGCCATAGAACAGGGTGAAATAGCTTTTAGGCTCTTCATGCAAGATCGCTTTTAAGAGTCCAAGGACCGGAGTGATCCCGCTTCCTGCAGCAAAGGCCACGTAGTGATTTTCATTTTCGGGGTCGAGATCTGTCGTAAAGTTGCCCATTGGAGAGAGTACTTCCAGTTCCTCTCCCGATTGGAGTTCATCGTTGGCAAACGTAGAAAATTTTCCGCCCTCCACTTTTTTTACAGCTACTCTAAGGATTTCTTCATGGGGGCTGGCGCAAATAGAATAAGATCTTCTCACTTCTTCCCCATTGAGTTGTTTTTTGAGCGTAAGGTATTGCCCAGGCTTGAAGAGGTACGCCTCTTTTAAGGATTCGGGCATATCAAAGGCGATAGAAACGCAATCCGGCGTTTCTTTTTTTACAGCTTTGACTTTTAAGGTATGAAAACTAACCATGTGTTACATTTTAAAGGTAACACAAAGATACGAACAAATGTTCGTTTGTGGAAGGGGTGGGTAAAAAAAAAGAGAAATTTAAAGGGTCTCTTTAAATTTCTCTTTTTGCATTTGCAAGATAACCTAAATAAAGATTTTGTTATTTACGACAACCCGCTCACAAACTTATACAACTTGCTTTTTAGATTAGCTGCTTTATTTTGGTGCCACAGGTTGCGCTTTGCGAGACGGTCCACCATGCTGACTACCTTAGGTAAGAACTCCTCTGCTTCCTTGCGGGAAGTCAACTCTCTTAGTTTCTTAATAGCAGTACGGGTAGATTTCTTATAATATCTATTCTTCAACCGCTTACGGGCATCCTGTCGAATTCTCTTTTTTGATGATTTGTGATTTGCCATTATTCTAAAGTTAGAAGTTTTTTCTTTTTAATAAACCGGAGTGCAAAGGTAAATGTTTTTTCTTTAAAAAGAAAGGAAAATTTTGTGGTTTTTTTAGAGTTGTTGCGTTACCAGTAAAAAAAGAAATTCTAAAATGAATCAAATTGTATAGTCAAGGGTAAAATAAATGTAGTGAAATGGGAATCTTTTCAAAATTTCTATACAAATTTGTAAGAATACATAAAATACATCCTTAAATAAACGAATTAATAGGTAGGTATATGAGTGATTTTTCTTTTATAACCAATGCGCATCCTGCTTATATTGATAAGCTTTATCAACAATATTTAGAGAATCCGGCTTCTGTAGAAGAGAGCTGGCGCCATTTTTTCAAAGGCTTCGATTACGCCGCCGGCACCAATGGTGCAAATGGTGCAGCCGAGACGGCTCATGCCAAGGTGGATACCGGGCAGATGGAGAAAGAATTCGGGGTGTTGTCAATTATCCACGGATTTCGAGACCGGGGCCATTTGTTGTCTACGACCAATCCGATCCGCGAACGACGCGACCGCCAACCCAACCTGGACCTGGATGATTACGGGCTTTCGGAGGCAGATCTGGATAAGCCCTTTAGATCGGGTGAAGAGATCGGGCTGAAAAACGCCACCCTTAGAGAAATTATCGATCAACTTAGAAAAATCTATTGCGGCAATATTGGTTTTGAATATGCCCACATCGAAAACCGGGCAAAACGCATGTGGTTACGCGAAAAAATAGAAAAGAGACAGTTGAAGGAGGACTTTGGCCTGTCGATCGAACAGAAGAAACGAATTTTGGAAAAACTAAACGGTGCGGTTGGATTTGAAAAATTCTTGCATACCAAGTATATCGGTCAAAAGCGATTTTCCCTAGAAGGTGGTGAAACAACTATACCGGCTCTCGATGCTATAATTGACAAAGGGGCTTCTGATAAAGTAGAAGAAGTGGTTATTGGTATGGCTCATAGGGGAAGATTAAATGTGTTGGCCAACATTATGGGAAAAACGTACGAGCAGATCTTTAATGAATTTGAGGGGACAGCTGTCCCAGACTTGAGCTTTGGTGATGGTGACGTTAAATATCACCTCGGTTTTTCTTCTCAGGTGGAAACCCCCTCTGGTGGGAATATTCACCTGAAATTAGTACCCAACCCATCCCACCTGGAATCGGTAGACCCTGTTGTTGAAGGATTTGCGAGAGCAAAAGCTGATATTCTTTATGATAGCGACTATGACCGAATTCTTCCCATCCTGATCCATGGGGATGCGGCGATCGCTGGTCAAGGGGTAGTTTATGAAACGGTACAGATGAGTCAGTTACCCGGATATTACACGGGAGGGACGATCCACTTTGTTATTAACAATCAAATTGGCTTTACAACCGATTGGGATGAGGCCAGGTCTTCTACCTATTCCACAGGAGTAGCCAGTATCGTCCAAGCGCCGGTATTTCACGTTAATGGCGATGATCCGGAAGCGGTTGTTTTTGCGGTGGAATTGGCAACAGAGTATCGTCAACTGTTCAACAATGATGTCTTCATTGATATGGTCTGCTACCGAAAGCACGGACATAACGAGGGTGACGATCCTCAGTTTACTCAGCCTGAGATGTATGAATTTATCAAGAATCATCCGGATCCTCGGGAACTTTATTCTGGCAAATTGATTGAAAGAGGAGAGGTAGAAAAAGACCTGGCGGAGCGATTAGAAAAAGATTTTTGGAATAATCTGCAAGAGCGTCTTGACGATGTCAAAGAAAATCCGTTACCCTACCAGGAACAAGAACCCGAAAGAGCCTGGAAAGAATTAAAGCAGACCAGTGACCCGAAAGATTTTGAACAATCACCAGCAACTGGAGTAGACCTTGACCGAGTGCAAAAAATCATCGATCACCTGATGAAGATCCCCGAAGGTTTTAATCCGCTTCGGAAAGTCAACCGCCTTTTAAAGGGGAAACAAAAGCTCTTGGATAAAAATCAGTTGGACTGGGCAATGGGTGAATTAATTGCCTACGGCACCATCTTGCTGGAAGGAAAAAATGTACGAATGAGCGGGCAAGATGTCAAGAGAGGAACTTTCTCGCACCGGCATTCTGTCTTTCACGACGTAGAAACTAAGGAAGAATATAACCGCCTCAATTCGATCGAAGAAGAACAGGGGATTTTCAAAATATACAATTCGTTACTTTCCGAGTTTGCGGTTTTGGGCTTCGAATACGGGTATTCCCTGGGGACGCCCGATTCGCTTGTTATCTGGGAAGCGCAATTCGGTGATTTCTACAATGGAGCTCAAACTATTGTCGACCAATATATCTCCGCTGCAGAGAGCAAGTGGCGGCGTATGAGCGGATTAGTCATGCTGCTTCCGCACGGTTATGAAGGACAGGGGCCTGAGCACTCTAGTGCGCGGTTAGAGCGCTTCCTAAGCAATAGTGCCGAATTTAACTGGACCGTTGCCAATATTACTTCTCCGGCTAACTTCTTCCATCTATTGAGAAGACAACTGGCACGTCCTTTCCGTAAACCACTCATCGTCATGTCTCCAAAGTCATTGCTACGACACCCAGAGGTCATTTCCGATATTAAAGATTTTGGTCCCGGAACTTCGTTCCAGGAATTATTGGATGATCCTGATGTCGATTCAAAGAGTGGAAAAAAGATCAAGCGGCTGTTACTTTGTTCTGGAAAAGTGTATTATGATCTGCTAGAACGAAAACGCCAAAATGAACGCGATGATGTGGCGATCGTTCGGATAGAGCAACTCTATCCGCTTCCCGCCATTCAACTCAGAGCGATATTCAAAAAGTACAGTAATGCAGAAGTGATCTGGGTACAGGAAGAACCGTCAAACATGGGACCCTGGCAATATATCCATGCCATCATGCTCAGTAAGGAAATCGACCTGGACATCAATATTTCTCTAATCGCCCGCAAATCCAGCGCCTCCCCTGCTACCGGCTACAAAAAAGCGCATGATAAGCAGCAGGAAGAGATTGTGGATAAAGCTTTTAGCAATGAGCAATGAGGAATTAGCAATGTGCAATTAGCAATGTGCAATGAAGAATTAAGAATTAAGAATTAAATTAAAGGTTGAAAATCTTTGATTTTCAACCTTTGCACCTTTGCACCTTTGCACCTTTGCACCTTTGCACCTTTGCACCTTTGCACCTTTG
>CAZHOV010000041.1:6768-34986 GCA_964534315.1 uncultured Saprospiraceae bacterium
CCTTTGCACCTTTGCACCTTTGCACCTTTGCACCTTTGCACCTTTGCACCTTTGCTAATTCCTAATTCCTTTCAACCTTTCCCAAAATTTTCTCAAATCTTCTTTTGTAATTTCCGAAGCTTCCCGGTGAGGTTTCCCAATAAGCTCGCCTTGAGTATTTTTTTCAAGTATAAACTTAAATACATAGTCTTTGGGACCTGAGAAGGAATCCCGGAAGATCCCATACCGTAGATTGTTCAACTGCAATTTCCCATTACCTTTATCATAAACATTATAATAATCATCGGTAAACCATTTTAGAATTTGCACATCCCGATCATTATGATGACCATCCAACAATTCGTGATTTTTAGGAAACTGATTGATCTTTAACATACGGGGCTCTTCGTCCAGAATGGAATAAAAGCCATGGTAAAAAACCGAATCTCCTTCAGCAATACCTTGCCATAGAATACTGTTTAAAATGGTAGGAACAGTCACATACCTATCGTAAGTGATTTCCCGTTCTGCCAGCGAATTTTTGAAGACTTGGTTGACCTGCCATTTATTGTAAGCGGTGTAAACCAGATAAGCACAACTCAATCCTACGCCCAGCCAAACCAAAAACCGTCGTTTCTTGCTGGTCCGCAATAGCATTCCCGCAATAATGAGGCAGATCAGGAAGGGGATCGTGTAAATAGGATCCACCACTGAAATATTATCCCAGGCTACCCGGTAGTTTGAAAAGGGCTGGTAAAGCTGAGTCCCGTAGGCAGTACAGCAATCCAAAAGAGGGTGAGTAAAAATGGACCAAAAAAAGAGTTGTATCCAGTCCCACCAAGTAGTATGTACGTCTGATTGCTCCTTCCTGAAATAGAAGCGATAACTAAACCAGCCAATTAAAATAGCAATGCCTCCTATCCACATCAAAATAATATTGCTGGTATTTCCTGAGGTTTGAAAGGCAGCCGAAAAGGCTAGTAGGAGCAGCAGGAGTACCCAAAAACTGATGATTCCCGCTTTATAGCCTTTCTTTTTATAAAATCCACTTTCATAAAATTTATGGATCAACCAGCCGAACAAAATTGGAAAGGTAAACGCAAAAAATAACGAATGAGTGATCCCCCGATGCATCGCCATGGCTGTGATGGGGTCAGTAAATAGGTTAGCGGCTACATCCAGGTCTGGGATCGTTCCTCCCACTGCTCCCCAGAGCAAAGCCCTATTGCCGATTTTCCGCCCCAGTACCAACTCCCCGCAGGCAGCCCCTAATGTTATCTGTGTAAGTGAATCCATGGCTGTTGATTTGTGCCAGCAAATATAGGGAATAAAGTAAATAGTGAATGGTACACAGTAACCAGTTTGCACATACACAAAGGTGCTATTAAGGTTGGAAGCGGGGAATGCGTGCCCCACCTATAGGTGTGGCACATGTATAGGTGTGCCACACCTATATGCAAAAAAAGAGGAGAACATGACGTTCTCCCCTCGCTCCCAATGAGCCTGAGTTAAGGATGTGTATGGATTAAAAACTGCCCTCATATTGGATGTTTAGCGCAATAGTTTCTGTCGTACAGGACAGTGCCTGCACGATAACAGTAAAGGCGAAAACATTTAATTGCTGTCCTTTACTTTACGGTAAAGGCTAAATGATTCAATTGTAGTCCTTTACTGTAGAGGACCTAATGGTAAATTAACCCAGTTCCCTAATGGCTCTGCTATTAAAAACTTTGTTGAATGTAAAAGGTGCCATCTGGTAAAAAGATATACCGATTGATATTCACCAATCGCTAAAATAAAAATGTCATGGGATAATAATTCTAGAAAGGCACCGACCCGAAGGTCAAACTGATGGGAGTAATTATAGTGTATAATTGTATACAATACTTTTTAAGTAATGCAAATATAAAAGAAAAGTTACATATTCAAATTTTATAAATGTTAAAATGAGGAAAGGTGGGCTTTATGGGTTGGAGAATAGACAACCTTTTTGGCTTAACTAGTTGTTTAACAGGCGTTTTTAGTATGTGAAAAAAATTATTTTTTTCTCCCCTCTTCAGCCGATTTCGATTTTATACAGCTCAGGTAGAATTCATTCCCTTTTCATTCCTCCTTCATTTCTTTTCATTCTTTTTAATTTTTATTTAATTAAGACCCAAGACCCAAGACCCAAGACTATTTTCTCAAAAAAATAGGGTATCTTTAAACTCTATCGTTTTTAATCTGACAATAAATTGCTAACCTAAAGTTTCCATTTATGATCGTAAATGACTGCGCCACCGGTACGTTAGCTCCATACGTCCCTACTCCCGACAAACCGTGGGATAAAAAACGGGTCATGCACCTCTATCGCCGTATCGGTTATGGCATCAAACCGCAAGACATTAACTCCGCCCTCGGGCAGAGCCCTACTACATTAATCGATCAGCTGATCGATGATACCATAGGCCTACCCGCCGCTCCAGAACCGGTATGGGCTTATTGGACCCAAAATGAATACGATGACTTCTTCGCAGAAATTAACGACCAATACCTCGAGTGGATGCGGGTCTGGTTGACCGATATGCTAGAAAACGGGATGAGGGGTAAACTCACCCTATTTTGGCACAATCACTTTGTGACCAAATCAGAAACCTATCTCTGCCCTTCCTATATGTACCAATACTACAAAGTCCTGGAAACTTATTCGATGGGTAACTTTAAGGATTTTGTTAAAGAAATGGGAAAAACACCCGCCATGCTATTCTTCCTGAACGGATACGAAAATACGAAGATCAACCCCAACGAAAATTATGCACGCGAGCTTTACGAACTCTTTACCCTTGGCGTAGACAATGGCTATACCCAAGAGGATATAGAAGAAACTGCCAGGGCCCTCACGGGCTATAACGGCCTGTTCGTTTTTTGCGGTGAAATACTATTTGTCAACGATCTATTTGATGATGGCGAAAAAACCATCTTTGGCCAGACAGGTAATTGGAATTACGACGATGTTCATGATATTTTATTTACGGAAAGAGCCGACGAAATTGCCCATTTCGTTTGCACGAAACTCTATAAAAATTTCATCAGCCCCGAGGTGGATGAAGATATTGTCAACGGTCTGGCTTCAACCTTCAAGAATAATAACTTTGAATTGGCACCCGTCTATCGGCAACTCTTCAAAAGCGAACACTTCTTTGATGAGTCCAATATTAGCAATATTATTAAAAGTCCAATCGATATGTTGCTTACCTTCTCCAATGAAGGGAATTTAACCTATAATGACAATATTCTAAACGAAATAGCTTTTTATTCATCTTTTCTGGGGCAGGAATTGACCAACCCTATTGATGTGGCGGGCTGGCAGGGCAACCGCTCCTGGATTAGCTCCAGTACCCTGGTGGGCCGCTGGCAAGTCATGGCACTTTATTCCTTCTTTCAATTCCAGAATTATGCAGATGATCTGCAAGCACTGGCTATCGAACTCTCCGGAGGGGACCCAACGGTTACCGATCCCTACTTCGTAACCCAATCCATCGTCGATCATTTCATCCCCAACGGATTACACACCGCCGAAGCCTACGAGCGAGCCACCATTGCCTTTAAAGGAGATATTCCGGAAAATTATTTCACCCTCAACCTTTGGAATCTGGGCTGGGACACCGTTCCTATACAGATGTTCTTACTATTCGATTTTATCGTCCGGCATCCGGAATTTCAACTGACTTAGTCTACCATTCCCAATTAAAAAACCGCATTGATAAACGCTCAAAAATAGTATTATGTGTGATAATCCTAACAATCATCAAAATAAGAAAAGACATGGTAGCGCGCTTGAACATGGCGAAGCGCACCACAGAGATCATAAAAAATGGAGCCGACGTTCCTTCCTGAGAACGACCGGGCTTGCCGGCGGAATGGGGATGCTATTGGGAAATATCCCCTTATCGGCCAGTTTTAAATCGCCTCTTAGCTATGCGCTAAATACCTCGATCAACGATCGAATATTGGTTTTGGTACGTCTGAAAGGAGGTAATGACGGGCTGAACACCTTCGTTCCGCTCTATGATTACGGCACCTATGTTGCCAATCGACCGACTTTGACCATCCCGCAAAACCAACTCATCAATCTGACCGATGAGATCGGCATGCCCAACGATATGGACCAGCTCTATCCGTTTTGGCAAGAAGGTAAAATGAAAGTCGTCCACAGCGTAGGATATGAAGACCAAAACCTTTCTCACTTCCGCTCCTCAGATATCTGGGCTTCCGCCAGCGACGCCGATGAGTCTGATACCTCCGGCTGGATGGGGCGCTTTTTTATGAATCAATACCCCGATTACCTGACCAATCCGCCGGAAATCCCGCCGGCAATAAAAATTGGTAGTGTGGGGGATAATATCTTTAATGATACCAATATGCTCGATCTGAGCGTATCCGTTTCCGAACCGGCCGAGTTGGAGGAAATAGCGCAGAATGGCTTCCTTTATGATGTAAGTGATCTTCCCGATGATTGTTACTACGGAGAACAAGTCGGGTTTTTGCGGGCCGTCACCAATAGTACGTTTATTTATGCGCAGGCCATCTATGATGCTTATCAAGCATCAACGACCAATGCTGATTATGAGACTTACCTGGGCAATCAATTTGCTGTAGTAGCTCGCCTGATCAAAGGAGGCTTGGGGACCAAAGTGTATATGGTTACTATTGATGGTTTCGATACCCACGCCAATCAGATTTCAGAACACCCCGTTTTATTGAATACCCTGGCTAAATCGATCAGCAACTTCTACCAGGATTTAGCCGCTGCTAATTGGGATAAGGAGGTGCTTTGCATGACCTTCTCCGAATTTGGTCGCCGGATCGAGCAAAACGCCTCAGATGGTACAGATCACGGTGCCGCAGCCCCTATGATGTTTTTTGGAGAAGGGTTGAATGGGAATGGTTTCATCGGAGATAAACCGGACCTGCAAAATGTAGATCCTATTGGAAACCTGACGCATAGCATCGATTACCGGCAATTGTATGCCACGGTCTTGGAGCGTTGGCTGTGCGTAGACCCAATGGTCATTGACGGAGTGCTCGGTGAGCCTTATGATCGCATAGAAATGGGGCTGGACTGTATCGAAACGTCCAACCAACAACCGGTCTCCAATATGCTGGCCTTCAGGCACGAAGCACGCTACCATCAAAATGGAAAAATAGTGATCCACTACAACCTGCCTGCCGAGATGCATGTCAATGTCACCATTTTTGATCTGCTCGGTAAGCCTGTTCAGACTTTGCAAAACGGCTATCAAATGAAAGGAGAACACCAGACAGGTTTCCTTCCGCCGAACCGCCGTATTATAAATGGGGTGTATGTCTATCGAATACAAGCCGGAGGAAGGGTGTTTAGTAGTACAATACGATTAGCGCGGTAGGGGGCATTGTAGGGGGGCTGTCTCAAAAGTGTTTGAGCCATTCCCAAAGGATTTAATAGTTTAGGGTTATCCTTTTTTCTAAAAGGATAACCCTAAACTCTAATGATTTAAAATAGTGAAGGCAGATCTCTAAAAGAAGAAAATATGGTAGCTTAAGCCACCATATTTTAAGCTCTTTTCTATTCTAAAAAAACCACATTCGAAGTTTTGATCAAAATTGTATCTCCGACATTGAGATTATTTTGATTTTTGATGTCGTTTAATGCAGCGGTTTGATCATCATAAATACAATCAGTTATGTTCGAAGGTCCTATATTCGTCATATTGGTAGTGCTATCAAATTTGCTGTACACGCTACTGAATAAACAGTAGTTGATCTGCCCTTCGCCGGGCAGGTATTCAAAGGTTAAGTCGGTATTGTCATAAGTAGCGATAAGCTCTGTACCTACTATATTGTAAGTGCCCATGATGGTAGGATCACTTCCCGGAGCGAAGGAGGTATCGATCTCCATACGAATATCGGTGGTGTTAAGTAGTTCTATTTCTACTATAGAAAAGAATGCATTAGGAATAACCAGAGAAGCATTCAAAACAGAATCGGCTTCAAGCCAGGTGCCGTCCAGATCGATTTCATCAAAAGAATTCGCCTGTACGACAAATGTCTGGGCATCCTGATTTTCTATGTCCGTAAGCGAATAGAGCTCGGGAAAGGATACTTCCGTTGCATTATCATCCTTGCTGCATCCTATAAAAAACAGAGCGGCTACGACAAATAGGATAAATTTTGAGTTGATCATTTGTAAATAGTTTTGATGTTAAAAATTAGTATTTAATTATTTTCTGACTTCTTGTATTACCGAAGGCGTCTGTGATCACCAGGAAGTAAATTCCCTCCTCTGACAGGTGGAGTTGTTCAGTGACCACCTCTCTATGTTCCGATCTCACTTGAATATTTTTTGATAGTATACGCTTACCTAACGAATTAAATACTTCTATTTTGTAATTTGGACTAATAAAATTTTGAAGTTCAATCTGGAAGTGCTCTTTGGAAGGATTTGGAAAAACAATCAAATCGAATTCAGAAACACCGTCGTCAGAAAAGGCACTCGCCGGCTTTTTTCTTTCTCTGTTTTGAACAATAGAGGTCCTTGCAGCCGGAGTCAAAAAATCTGCCTTCGTTACAAAAGAGAGAAATGCCTGTTGATTAACATTGGAATGATTAATGAAATTGTAATATCCGATTTGGCGTTCTTCGGTACTTCCATAAAACGTTCCTCCAAAATAAATGAGGTCTCCTTCGGCATAGAGTGCTGAAATTTCTTCATCATCCGGACTTCCGTAAGGAAGCATGCCGACGATAGCTCCGGTTGGATCGTAGTTTATCAGAAGAATATCTTTTCCTCCACTGCTTGACAGCATGCCTTGATCCATTAAAAAGGTGTCCGTAAAAGTTAGTCCCACCATAAGGTTGTTGTCTGAGGTGAACCCCAGTACAGGTTCATCCATAATAGTATTCGTGGTAAAGGTGTCTGCAAACAAAAGATTACCATTGGAATGAACCACTACAAGACTCCATTGATCAGCATTTGTGGTCACCATGGATCCTGCTTCTGGCATTATCGCTCCTGATCCGTAAAATAGATAAGCTTCCATCGAACCATCTTTAGATGAAGAAACTTCCTTGAGAGTAAGTCCTTCTGAATAACTGACCTCATCATTTATTTGTAAGACGCTGGCCGACTGGTCCATAACAACTGTAAATACCTGTCCGGAATCCTGCAACATCATTTCATTTCCATTTACCTTTATGGATTGCCCGACCGGAGTCCCGGTCAGCGTTGTAACCAATTCGTCCGTATGAAATAACGGCCTGTTATTCATAGATAAATTTTCGAAAATATTAAAAGATTCAATAGTTCCTGCAGTGTTTAGTAACAGGGTAAAAATGGCCTCTTCACCAGTACTTTGGATGAGGTTAGAGTCTAATGACAAGTCTCCTTTAAACGATCCGGCGATCACGATTCCGTCATCGGTTAGAGCAAGATGATCTAACTTCAAAAGGTCCGTGGTGTGCAGTGGCTTGATCCAGATCGAGGTGGAGTCTTCAAAATAAACAGCATATTGGTAAGGATTGGATTTGGACAAATAAGCGATTTGATCGTTATCGAGATTTTCCTCAAAAAAGCGGATATCGTTCATATCTCTCCTGTCCAACCCTTTAGAATGGTGGGTAAAATCCTCAAAGTAAGAACCGTTCTGACCGGTGATCAATCCTTTGGGGAGTCTTACGCCATCTAGCGTACTAAAAGCATAGTTGCCCAGTCGGGTAGAATCGCTTTCAACGGGATAATACCTGGAAGCTATGATGCCGCCTTCATTCTCCGGAGAAAAGTTCAAGTCGCCCGGAAATTCTGTGTCAATGAATACAGGAGCCAAGGTAACACAACCATCCGGACAATTAGCCACTTTACACCAGCATTTTAAAGTAGTCGAATTTTCCAACGTATCGCAGGTACAGGGTTGCGGGTCCGGAAAAGCCGGGGGCGCGTAACAGTCAGCAGAGTAGATGTCGGTGCCAATTAATGTAAAATCGGATAGGCAGAACGTTGCGGTAGCACATTTGGCATTTAGGGTCAGATTCGGATCACTCTGTACATTTTGCAGAAAGGTATAAAGCCCAAAAGGATTACCAGGATCAACAAAATCAGGGTAGGTATTTACCAGATCATCAAACCAAAGTAAAAGCTGATAAACATTAAACTTCCTGATATTACAGCTACTTACTTCCCCTCCATTTACGGTACCAAAATAGTCGGGCACAATTTCATCTACACAAAAATCGGCATCTTGACTCGGCCATTGACAATTCAGTTGAAAGCATCCCGGCGTTACTTCTATCACATTATTAAAGCCGTCAAAAATACTAAACGCCCCCACGATTTCCAGATTGGCCGGGCAATAGGTCACCGAAGCACATGGCGATAGCTCCTTTGATAAAAAATGACTGTATAACGCCTGAATGGTATATTCATCAAAAGGAGAATTGTTAAAGGCGGCTAACAGGATTTGAAGGTATTCAAAGGCTTTAACTGTTTTCTTATTATACTTCTTTTCGAGTACAAACTAATCCTCGCAATATCCTTTGACTGCACATTTTTGAAGAAACCCTCCCGTAGCATTTACATAATCGTAAAAAAGGTCCTTCTGGATCGCATTTTCAACAATTAGATCTTCTTCACAATATTCATCATAGATACAGGTTTCCCCCACATAATGACTATAAACCTCTGTCGTTGGTATCGTTGCTATATAAACAGATTCTGTGTAAGAACAATTTCCAATAGTTATTGCCAGCGTGTAATCAGCATTGCCGGATAAATTATTGACCGGAATTTCTGTTACACCGTCGGTAGAAGGAGCACTAAAAAATTCTATCCCGTTCAAGAAAATACTTACGGAATCACTTTGAGGGTTTTGAATAGTAATTATTACTGAGCCATCGTTAAATCCTTCACAAGGCTCTTCAACCGAAATAGAATAGACCTTATTCTGCACATTTGCACAATTATAGTATTGACAACCGATGTTGTCTGTAATAGTCACGCAGGCTGGTCCGCTATCCAGGCCGGTAGCGGTTGCTGATGTCTGTCCGTTACTCCATGAATAGCTGTACGGAGGAAAACCACTGGAAACGGATGTAATTTCAGCCACTCCACTACCTTCACATCCCGGGGTGACAGCGATCGAAGGGCTGACGGTTGTTATGGAGAAGCACTCCGTCACCTGACTTTGGCAAAAACCTGTAACGGTGACGCAATAAGTGCCGGGCGTTAAACCGGATGGAGTAGCTCCGATCAGGCCGGGAGCATCCCACTGATAATTGTAGGGGCTAATCCCTCCTTCAACATCCAAATCTATACTGACAGTATTGTCTTCCGAACAAGCAATTGTTCCACTAATACTCATAGGTTCTATATCATAGTTGGTTATTCCAAAATGTTCAACAATCTGGCAATCCTCTCCGGGCAGCGAAATAGAAACCGAATAATCACCTGCAGCCAGGTCAGTCATCGTTATGATCGTGTCGGTTATCTGCTCGTCGCCTGTACTCCAAATATAATGATATTCATTGGATTGACCAGGTACATAAGCAACAATCATAATTTCTCCGTTTGCTTGGTTCGGACAGGTTTGATAAGTCTCGGAAACAACGATCGGGGCGAATGGACCCGCAATATAGAACGAGGTGTTCGTTACACAACTATTGGCGTCTTCGACAACAAAGACATAATTGCCGGATTCCAGACTGTCCCAGGCCAGCAGATTGGTACTTTGGGGCAGCAGATTACCCTGCTCATCAAAAAGTTGCATGGTATAGGGAGGTTCTCCCCCTATCGGTCCGCCTCCAAACCTGAAATAAACCCTTCCGTCATTTCCACCACAAGTTGTCGGTGGTGTTATGGCCTCCTGTAGTCCTTCTATGACAATCGTTTCGCAATAAATGATCTCGAGGTTGCCAAGGTTGTACTCGCAGTTGGTCGCCTGATCAATAATTGTTGCAGAATAGATCCCTGCACATAAATTTTCAGCCAAAAAATCTCCGGTAAGATCGAATGCTTTTTGAACGACCAAACCCGCTTTTTTGATGGTCAAATCAAAGGGTCCTGAATTGACGTCGAATGAAAAACCGATAGCTCCCAAACAGTTATCATCATAGGTATGGTAGATAGAATCCGGAAAATCGAAATTGAAAGAAATTTTCAATGAGGGGGCTGGGAGGACTAGTCGGAAATTCAAAGACCCAATGCTGCCGTGAGGAGTCAATGGTTACTGCCACTTGATCCTCAAGTACCGGAATCCAGTTGGAGGGCTGCGGTGGAAATGGTAATCGGTAAATATCCATCGTTAAATCCTCCATTGGTTCACTGGTGTTTACATGGACATATATGCTGTTATTCAGCTCAAAGTACTGATAATAAGGATCTACGTTATAATCGCTGAATGTCATACATCCCCCCTTACACAACCATTCTTCGAGGTAAAGAACAGAGTTTGGGTTATTATTGGCAAGTATCTTTACTTTCTGTACAAAGGGATGAAAATTATCCAGATTAAATGTTTCCACCAGGGAGTCCTTATGGCCCCGCACGTCTTCCAATCTCGCCTTCAAATGGTAATCGCCGTCATTATACCGGGTCTGTTGCGGACAATTGGCGATCATTACATTTCCGCCAACTGTGTCTTTTTTATGAATTCGGGTAATAAAATCAGTGAAAAAAAATGCATCTTTCCCTTCATTTCCCTGACAACCGGAGTATGCATATGGCCGAATACCCTGAGTTAGCCAACTTCCGAGTACATCGTGAATGTGGCCCGGATAAGGCATCGCCTCGTCCGGAGAAGTTTCCGAAATACCTCCTTCTTCTATAAACGACTGGTATTCAGCACCCTTAATCTTACCATATACCTCATCTGAAGCAAAATCCTTTTTGAGTAGTAATTCCAATGTTTCAATAGCCATCAACGTATTAGAATAGCGGGAAGTATTGGTGCCTGGGTGCTGGAACTCTGTCATCGTAGCATCGACTCTGAAGCGCGAAGGAATATTTCCGGGGTAAGTGATCTCAAATCCCGGCGTGCCGTTCATTTGACTAAATTCTAGGTCGAAATAGGTGGGATTGAGATCATAGCCGGGAACAGGTTCTATTAGATGCCATATGTCACGGGTATTGTTATCGCCGTAAATGGAATTCCCACCAACATTGAGATTGATGATCTCGGAAATATGTAAATGAGGGAAGTAGCCGCCAGAAGAACCTATAGGAGCAACGGGCTCTCCCATATCAATAGTGTTGAACAGGTTACCTGCTGCCTGGCTATACGTAATGCCGTCATAGGTGAAAACACAGGTCGGGCAGTTGTCGGGGATCGCAGCGATAGCGGTATTTGTCTGAAGATCGACAATAGCATACCTGCATAGCGTATCTGTTGATGAATTGTTATAATTGAAAGGCACCATCACATATCTGCCCGCCTTCCGCTCTCCGTTGGGGCCGAGTTCTCCGTCACTATCATGAAAAATATGCAAAAGTGAATAATCATAATTCTGTCCGTCGATCACAACATACATGATTCCGGGATCACCGCATACACGATGTATCTGCCCACCATCTAGCGCGAGTATGGCATCTCCCATATTCCGGTTAGTAGAGGTTAGGTCCCGGTAATCAACCCCACCGTGCCAATCGTAAGAAAACCCGAGAGGGCTACAGCTTTCACTTAATCTGCGGGCTCCAAAATCAGAAGTGATATCTTCTGTTTCCATGGTCAAAAAAATGCTATCATACTGGTAAACAATCGTAGCATCATCATTCGGGCCATAGACACAATTGGTGCAGGGTATAAAAGAAACCTGTGCTACAGCAAAATGGATAAATAAAAAAAATAGGATCAATGCGAATAAATTTTGTTTTTGCATGATGTTTTAGTTTTCGTATGTGTTAAAAAATTGAATTAGTATAGACATAGAGCTACCAGCTGAGGGTGGTTCCAAACACGGTACGTGTTTTAGGATCCCCTCAAATAAACCTGGAGAAGCATGAGGTTTTAATTAGAAATACTACCGAAGGTCGGCTTCCTGAAAGCCTTCATTAAAATTAAAGAATTTTAGCCGTTCGCCTGTCCGTGTCTGGACCATGCTGATCCCCTCCAACGTTGGGTGGGATAAAGAGGTCGACATATCGGCAAAGGGATGATCCTCTAAACATTTGTAGTAGTATTTCCCCGTATTGAGATTGACCACATTAATGCCCGGAACAAATATGGCATCTTGGTCTGTCTTGCAGTTAGACTTATAATAAAATACGGAATTGTGTTGTGATCGGCCAAGACATCCTCCTACTCCAGGTCCGTTAAAAACGGTTCTTCCGGTTTCGGCATCTATTACTCTCAAGGTCTTATCCAGATAAAAAGCTCCGTCAGGCGCTTTCCCCGTTCCGAAGGTGAAAGAAAGGTATTTCCCGTCTTTTGAAAGATAATAAGTAGAAAAGGTATATACTCCCAAGTCCTTTATCGTGTGTAGTAATTCTCCTTTTTTATCAAAGATCAGGACGGTTGAGTTTCCTCCAACAGGTACGTATGGATAGTTTAAACTCAAATCTGGTTTCCCATTGTAAGCCTGAAATGAATAACTGACGATAACAAATTTTTTTGTCGATCTTACACTTTCCCGAATAGTAAAAAAATTGACCGGAGGTTCGACGATCGAGTCATTGTTCTTCAGCTTTAAATTGGCCGTTCGAAACTCATGGCTACGGTTTGCTGTAACTTCTTCAGGCAGTTTAAAGGTCAAATGATAGTCGTTTAGTTTAATCCGCTCAAAACCATAAGCGATGTAGGGATCGTTTTTCTCCACTTCATAAGTGTTGACGATTTCGTCTGTGCGTTTATCAATAAACTGGACCATCTTGATTGCCCCGTAGTCGGGGTTCAAGATCTTTTTGATCTTGTAATTTTGGGGATCGTAATCATCGGATTGTGCCCGACAGTGAGCTATCGGTATGGAAATGATAAATAGTCCCAAAAGGAACGGCATAAAAATTTTAGTCTTCATAAAAATTTCTTTTGTTAGTTAAAAAATTTAAGGTACCCCTTCATTTATAGAGTAACATCAAAACCTAAGAGGTCACAAAATTTTTAACTTTTTTTCAAAAAAAATTTCACCGCCGCATCTAGAACACCAATACCTTACTGATAAAAATTCTTATAAAACATCGGCAAATGCCGGAGGGCAGCCAATTGCTTAAACTTAATATTTACCTCCTCCACAGGAGAGCCAAAATAGGTTTTTCCGCCTTCCAGGCTCTTACCCACACCCGACTGGCCTAGAATAATTGCTTTGTCTCCGATGACAATATTTTGGACAATCCCTACCTGGCCATACAACACGCAACCATCGCCGATAATCGTCTTTCCGCCGATACCTACCTGTGCAGCAATTAGGCAGTGCTTTCCGATAACGGCACCATGACCAACATGTACCTGACTGTCTAGCTTGGAGCCTTCTCCTACCACCGTATCTCCTGATACGCCTTTATTAACAGTAGATCCCGCACCAATCTCTACATTGTCTTCAATGACAACCCTGCCCCCTGACGTCCATTTAATCAATTTCTCATCGGTTCGTTTGTAATAAAAGGCATCGGTACCGATGATCGAACCCGCTTGAATGTTGACATTGTCGCCAATAACAGTGTAATCCCCAATATAGCAATTTGCCTGGAGATAGCAGTTCTTGCCGATTTTTACATGATTTCCAACAACTACATTTGGCTCGATCACCGTAGACGGATCAATCTCTGCCGTTTCGCTAATATTAGCGGAAAGAGGAGAAAAGGGGCGATAGGCTCTGACAAGACTGTCATAAGCTTCGAATGGATGATCAACGACCAAGATTACTTTTCCTTCCGGACATTCCGCCTCCTCATTCAGAATGAGGATCGTCGCTTTTGAATGGAGCGACTTACTGAAATATTTCGCAACATCTGCAAAATTAATATCTCCGGGTTCTACCTTATGGATCTCATTGATCCCGGTAGCTTCCAGTGAGTCATCTCCAATAATTTTCTTGGCGCCAATACGCTTGGCAATTTCTTTTACAGGTATAGGCTGTGGGAACTTCATGTCTGGTTTGGTTAAATGTTCATTATTCTAATCTAATGCGAAAATTACGGAAAAAGGATGAATACTTAATAGTTATTGGTTAATAGTTGGTAGTGAATAGTATGCAAAATTGTTTTTCTCACTCCCCACTACCCACTACCCACTACCCACTACTCACTACCCACTACTCACTACTAACTCCCCCTAATGCGCCTCCAGCCAGTCACTACCTGTTCCCATCTCTACCAATATAGGCACATTGAGGTTGGGCATAGCAGAGGCCATTTTTTCTTCGATCAGGGGCATCAGTTTTTCCTGCTCGTCTTTATGTAGGTCAAATACCAATTCGTCATGTACCTGAAGGATCATTTTGGTTTTGTAGTTACCTTCTTCGAGCAATCGGTTGATATTGATCATAGCGATCTTGATCATATCAGCGGCGGAACCCTGAATAGGGGTATTGATAGCAATCCGTTCAGCATTACTTCGGATGACGGAGTTTCTGGAATGGATGTCCCGCAGGTATCGCCTTCTACCCAATAAGGTTTTGACAAAGCCGTCCTCCCGGGCCGATTTGACAATAGTCTCCATGTAGTTTTTCAACCCGCTATATTCTTTAAAGTACTGATCGATCAATTCTTTGGCTTCTGTACGCTTAATGTCCAGTTGTCTGGAAAGATTGAGCGACCCCGCTCCGTAGATGATACTGAAGTTGACTGTTTTAGCATTCCGGCGTTGGCTGGAAGTCACTTCTTCAAAGGGAACGCCATACACTTTAGCGGCGGTGGTCCGGTGAATATCCTTTCCAGACTGGAAAGCTTCGAGCATCGCCTCATCCTGGCTGATCTCTGCAATAAGCCGGAGTTCGATCTGGGAATAATCGGCCGCTAAAAGCGTATACTCTTCCGATCTGGGAATGAAGGCTTTTCTAACCTTTCGCCCTTCTTTCGTGCGTATTGGGATATTCTGAAGGTTCGGATTATTAGAGCTTAAGCGCCCGGTAGCTGCCAGCGCCTGATTGAAGGAGCTGTGTATTCTTCCGGTTTTGGGGTTGACCATCTTGGGCAAAGCGTCGACATAGGTAGATTTAAGCTTGGACAGGCCTCGAAAGGTCAGAATGTCATTAACAATATCATGGTCTTTGGCCAGCTCGGTAAGTTTTTCCTCATTCGTTGAATATTGGCCGGTTTTGGTTTTCTTCCACCGATAGGGAATTTCCATTTTATCAAACAACACTTCTCCTACTTGCTTAGGAGAAGCGATATTAAAGTTGGTTCCGGCTGTTTCATAAATTTTTTCTTCGATATCCTTAATCTTTCCCGCTAGTTCCTCTGAATATTCATTCAGGAAAGGGACATTTAAATTAATGCCATCATATTCGAGTTTAGAAAGCACGGGTACCAGGGGCGCTTCCATCTCGTAATAGAGCTTTTCCAGGCCCTCTTCCTTTAATTTAGGTTCTAACACTTGTTTGAGTTGGAGGGTAATGTCGGCATCTTCCGCGGCATAGTCCACTACCTTTTCTACTGGGATGTCTCGCATACTTAACTGATTCTTCCCTTTCTTCCCGATAAGGGTCTCGATGGGAACCGGCTGGTATTTCAAATAGGTTTCGGCCAAATAGTCCATATTGTGCCGGAGTTCCGGTTCAATAAGGTAATGAGCCACCATGGTATCAAAAATAGGCCCTTTTACTTCAATATCATACCACTTCAAGACAATGAGATCGTACTTGATATTTTGCCCGATCTTTAAGGTTTCGGGGTTTTCAAATAACGATTTAAATTCGTGGACAATCGCTTTTGCTTCTTCTTTATCGGGGGGAACCGGAACGTAGAACCCTTCATTGGGTTGAAAGGCAAAAGACATCCCTACCAATTCGGCCTGATTGGCGTCGATACTAGTGGTTTCGGTATCAAAACACAGGAACGGATAGGATTTCAGTTCATCGATCAGATTCGCTCTTTTTTCGGGGCTGTCAGCCAATTGATAATCGTGTACCGTATTGGTGATGTTTTTATCCGCCACGGAGTGGGCTGCCGGTGCTGAGGGTTTCGGTGTTTTTTTGGTATCCAAATCGCTGAAAAGGTTTCCCTGGCTGGATTGCTCTTCATTATTTTCACCTAATATATGTTTGGCGAGGGTCCTGAATTCCAATTCTTTAAACAGTTCTGCGAGGCGCTCGCGGTCGAAGGGTTCTATTTCATATGCTTTTGCATCGAATTGGATGGGAGAATGGATATTAATGGTAGCGAGTTTTTTGGAAAGGAGGGCTTGTTCTGCGTGTGTTACTACTCGTTCTTTTTGTTTCCCTTTGAGGTCGTCCGTATGTTCCAATAATCCCTCTACGGTATCGTATTTATCCAAAAACTTAACAGCTGTTTTAGGGCCGACTCCAGGGATACCCGGGATATTGTCGACTGCATCTCCCTGCAGTCCGAGAATATCGATCACCTGTTCGACGCGCTTAATTTTCCATTTTTCGAGCACTTCTTTTTCCCCAAGGATATCGACTCCGTTACCCATCCGGGAAGGTTTGTACAAATAGATGTTATCGGATACCAGCTGCGCAAAATCTTTATCCGGGGTGACCATATAAACTTCAAATCCTTCCTTTTCGGCTTGCTTGGCGAGGGTGCCGATTACATCGTCGGCTTCATATCCTTCTAGTGTAGCAATGGGAATTTTGAAGGCTTTGACAATTTCCATAATATAGGGCAGTGCGGTGGTGATGTCTTCTGGTTGTTCTTCGCGGTTGGCTTTATATTCAGCGTACATATCATTTCTGAACGTGCGGCTTGAAATATCGAAAGAGACAGCTATGTGTGTAGGGTGTTGATTGCGCATCAAATCCCACAATGTACGGGTGAACCCGGTGATTGCTGAAGTGTTTAATCCTTTAGAGTTGATAAGAGGGCGGTTGATAAAAGCATAATGGGCTCGATATACCAAAGCATGCCCGTCAAGAAGGAATAATTTGTTCTTATCTGACATATTGTTGAGTTTAAGTCTTAGGTTCCGGTGATGTCTACCATAAGATTTGACCGGGAACCAGAAACCTTAGAATTTCTTTAAAGTTACCGTTAAATATTGGTTAATAACTGTTTCTTTGGGATAAAATTGAGCATAATATACCGTTAACAATGTAGAATTTAGCAATTTTGTTGTCTAATTTCTTTTTAAATAGGTGCTAAAACGAAAAATTTATCTTACCAAAAAAATTTAACTATGTTTAAAACGAGTAAAAATTTGCTTATGCGCAATGCAATATTAGCCTTTGCTTTTTTTCTTTTGGGTTCAGCGACGATCTCAGCTCAACGGATAGCCACTGTAGATATCAATCGTGTCCTGGAAACGATGCCGGAATATCAAAAAGCGCAGGATGAACTGGACAAACAAGCCAAAGAATGGCGCCAGGATATTGCTCAGGAATATGATGTTATCAAGGGGATGTATAGTAAATATCAGGCGGAGCAAGTGCTGCTGAGCGATGAGATGCGGCAAAAGCGAGAAGATGAAATCATGGAAAAAGAACGCCAGGTACGCGAATTGCAAAAAAAGAAATTTGGTCCGGAAGGAGATCTATTCAGAAAGCGACAAGAATTGGTCAACCCCATTCAGGAAAAAGTGTATACAGCCATCGAAAAGTATTCGAATGAAAAAGGTTACGATTTTATTTTTGACAAGGGCGGTGCTTCCGGCATTATTTTTGCAAATTCTCGATATGACAAAACAGATGATATCCTAGACGAACTTGGATTGAAGTAATGTTTTTGTAAGGAATATGGAATGAGGAGAAAGGAACAGGAGTTAGCCTTTTTAATACCTTTCTCCTTTTTCCTTCATTATAAAATATTAATCAAAGACGTAACGTTACTATAACTGCCTGCTATAAAATTTTTCCTGCCAAATATGAAATAATGAGATGTTTCGGTTGCGTGTAAGATTTCAAAGAATTTCAAAATTCCCTGTAAAAAATACTAAATTTGCATCTCCCTTTGAAAAGGAGTTGTTATTAAAGGATAGTAAATCGTAATTTCCAATTTTTCAATTAAATACAAAATAGATGAAAACCATAAGCAAATTAGGGCTTGTATTCGTTTGTTTTGCTTTTTCTTTCTTGACGCTAAATGCTCAGAAGTTTGGATATGTTGATTCAAACGGGTTGTTGGCAGAAATGGCAGAAGTAAAAGCAATGATGGCGAATTTAGAAACGCTGCAGAAGCAATTAGAAAAGCAATTTCAATCAAAAGTTCAAGACTATCAGGCTAAAGAGCAAGATGCTATTGCCAAAAAAGAACGAGGCGAGCTTTCTCCTAAGCAGGAAGAAGAATTATTGGCAGAGCTTCAAAAAGAACAGGAAGCATTAGTGAAATTTCAGCAGGAAATTCAATCCAAAATCGTTAATAAAGAAACGGAGCTGAAAGAGCCGATACTTGATAAAGTTAATAAAGCCATCGAAGAAGTAGCAGCTGAGAAAGGGTTTCAGTTTATCTTTGATAAAGGGGTCTTGCTCTACGGCGATGAAAGTGTAGATGTCAGCGACCTGGTAAAGCAAAAATTGAGTTCTTAATAGCTCTATAATAGCGTTATTTAGGCAAGGCTCTAAAAGAACACAATATTGGGTGACTGAAAACGCAGCAAGCGTTTTTAGGCGCCCTTTTTATACTTAACAACATTCAGATGGCAAACGCCAGTGCTCCTATTGGTATATTTGACTCCGGTATTGGAGGCCTTACTGTGGCAAACGCTTTAGTGAAACATCTTCCGGACGAAGAGATTTTCTATTTTGGAGATACCGCCCACCTTCCTTATGGCGATAAATCTGCCGACGCCATCCGCTATTATTCTCTCAAGATCGTAAAGTTTTTGCTGGAGCAGCAATGCAAACTGATCGTCATTGCGTGCAATTCAGCTTCTTCTACCAGCTATAAAGTGCTGCAGGAGTTTTTTGGTAAGCAAACCCTCTTTGTCGAGGTCGTAGCGCCACTGGTGCGGGCGGTGGCACAGTCTGACGCTAAAAAGGCCGGGATCATAGCGACCAAAGCGACCGTCAGCTCAGGAGTTTATGAAGACCAGTTGAGAACACTGCGTCCGGATATGGCAGTCACTTCACTGGCTACACCACTTTTAGTCCCGATGATTGAAGAGGGATTTGTGCACAATAAAATAAGTGATCTCGTGCTGCATCAATACCTTTCTCAACCCGAATTAAAAGATATTGACGCCTTGATGCTGGCCTGTACCCATTATCCGCTGCTCAGAGCTGAAATTGAAGCCTTTTATAAAGGAAAGATAGCCATCTTCGACTCCACCGATGTGGTTGCTGCAGAGGTTTACCAAACGCTTCGCAAGCATCAATTGCTCAATGAGCAACGCCGAAAACCCCATCACTTCTTTGTTTCGGACCTTACTGATTCGTTTACCCAAACGGCCCGTTCTTTTTATCAACATGATGTACACCTTGAGCATTGCCCTATTTGGTGAGCCTGCACACTATTTCCATACTTTTTCTATCGTGGTATCCTCTACCCATTTGCTCCACGACCTATTGTAAGTGTGTAACCTACGTGTCGTGTCTCCCTGTTCATCGATAATTGGGTAACCCTGGTTGACCCATTCGAAAATACTTCCGTACAAATTGTAGACTTTCTTGAAGCCCTTTTTTTGAAGTGTTCGTCCTACCATGTCACTGCGATAGCCCACCGAGCAATAGACCACAATCGGAGTATCCTCTGGGTATTCCGCTAAAAGCTCAAGCTTTAGATTGGGATAACCGATATGCTTTGCTCCCGGTATGTAGCCAACCTTGTACTCCTCCTTGGGTCTTGCATCCAATAACAAGAACTGATCTTTCACCTTAGCCAGAGAATCTACTCCGACAAGAGGAGTTTTGAAGGGAAGTATCCGCGTAAGTTTTTGATCAAATTCAGCATTTTGGATAGGAGGTCTGTTTTCAGGAGGTGCCGAACAACTGAAAAATAAAAAAATACTAAATAAATATCTACCAATAGTTGAATTCACAATACAATTGATTTTGCATTATCGCAATTTTACCTTTTTTATTGCGCTAATTAGTTTTATTTCTTAATTTTTTATTTTATATTTAGTAAACTATTCCAAATTAAATTACAACATCATGCTTAACGAAGAAGTACGCAATATCATGACTAAAGATCCCATCATTGCGCATCCCGATGATACAATAGAACAGGTATCGGATATGATGGTTGAAAATCAAATTCAGCAATTACCGGTAGTCAAAGACGGAAAACTAGAAGGAATGATTACGTCTTACGACCTTTGGAGAAATTCTAAGACAGAAAAAAATCCGAAAGACCAGCACGTCAGCGAAGTGATGACCACCAAGATTATCCGCATCGCTCCTAAAGATAAAGTCGGAACAGCAGCCGAATTATTTATCGACCGCCGGTTCAAAACCCTCCCCGTCGTTAATTTGAGAAATGAACTCAAAGGAGTCATTACCGCTTTCGACTTAATCAAATACATTATGAAAAAGGAATATGCACATCCCATCTTATTTGAGGATATCCTCAAGGATGAAGAAAAAGTCAATTAAAAACAACAATCATTACTCTCGTTAATCAACAAGCCTTCGTCGGCGATGTTCCAAAACATAGTTTTTTTTGGTCTGGTGTAACCATAATCCCAAGCTGACCAACTAATTTTTCATGCACCATAAGAGCTTAGGAGCAACCAAAAAAATGAAAAATTCCTTCCAGAATTTGATGATCACTCTATTGCCTGAATTTAAAAGCTACCGGTTGAGGTATCTCTGCTCCTATCCAGCCCACAAGCACTTTTCGTCATCAACCGATATTTCCATCAGAGAGCCATAAGTGAGTTAAATTATATTCAAGGGTAACCATTTTATCACTCGCCAAATACAACGATTGGAAATAAATAGTATGGGACTATTTACGATTATTGAATAATTTTTTGGATATTTCTTATGCAAAAGAACTTTTGTTACTTTGCAACATAGAAAAACCAATAACTTCACACGATTATGAAAAAAGTCTTGCTTGCGCTCAGTTTCGTTCTTGGCACTTATTCGTTTCTTGTTGGCCAAGATCTTAACATCTATCTGGATGTGCCCACTCAGCAAATCACCTACAAGAAAAAGGGAAAGATCAAGAAAAAGGCAAAGGTTCGAAAAGGGCAAAATGTCTATTTACACGTCACCAATTACAACAATTATATTTACAAGGTCAATGTTACGCAAAGCTTTGAGGAGGTAACTGTTTCTGACAACGTCGATTTTAACTCGCTCGTTTCCGGCGGGTTGGGAATGGGCTTTGGCGGCTTTGGAGCAGGTTCTCCCGGCGGGTTTCTATCGCCCGTGCCTACGGGGTCCGGAGATGAACTGGACGGCCTTGACGGTGAAGGCGGAGGTGGCCGCAGAAGTGGATTCGCCGGAGAGGAAGCGGCCGTCAGTGAGAAATTTAAAGCACTCAAGCAAAAACTGGAATTTGTCTTGAGCGAAATGGAACTGATCGAAGAGGACTTTAATAAGATCAATGAAGAGGTCGATAATATTGTCAGTAAACAAGAACTGATCGAGATTGGTCTTCAGGAAATTAACCGCATTAAGTTCGACCCCAACTTCAACCCAAGCCAGATCAAAAAACTGACCAATGACTATTTTACCCGCATTTTTAACGACCGCCCTACCGATCAGGTAGACCTGGGTTTTGTGCTCAACGAAAAGGATCCTTCAAAGTCGCTGCTCAAACAACTTGACCGCATTAAGCGAAAAGAAGCGGAGTACCAGAAATATACTTCTCAACTACTAAGCATCAACGAAGAAATTAACGGACTAGACCCTACCTCTTTTTCCTCCAGAATGTTGATGAGCAGTGGAAATAATGCTGTCAACAATGGGGAGGAAGTGATCTCTACGGTAAATAGAAATAAAGACCAAATCCTGAACTGGATCGTGAATGCCGAAGGCACCCAACTTTCGACGCTTACCCGCTTATGGTATGAATACGAGGATGTAGCCAGTAATACGTTTACGCATACCCACCGAACGGAAGCAGACGGCGAATTAATGGTCTTTGATGTCGACCTGAAATTATCTGATACGACCATTGCAGAAAGAACAAGAGCTGACAAAACCATCGAGTTTGCTCCCGTAAAAGTAAATGTGGGCGGGCGGTTGCGCATCAATGCCAGCGCCGGTCTAACCTTCGGGCAGTTCTTCCAGCGGCCGCTGAATTATTTTGTCAGAGATACGACCATCGTTTCAGAAGAAGATGATGCTTTCTTTCCCGCACTAACGACTTTTATTCATTTCTACCGCCAAAGTGCCAGCAACCTGTCCATTGGAGGTTCCTTCGGGGTAGGATTTGCATTGACGGATTCGGATAACATTAAGTCACCAAGTTTCTATCTCGGCCCCAGCTTCATCATCGGAAAAGGGGAACGCCTTGTACTCTCCGGCGGTATTGTCGGAGCCCGGGTCAGACAATTAACCAATGGCTTTGAAGTGGGCGATACCGTAGACTTTTTTCAGGAATTCGACACGAAACACTCCTACGAACTCGGTTACTTTATCGGACTTTCATTCAATTTATTACCATCTGTAAACTAAATAAGAAGGGAATACTTAGAGGGGTGTTTTCCCATAAATCAGCCCAATCAAAATAAAAATCCTCTCGAGAATGACTCAACTATTTTTGCGAAAGCTTTAACCAAGTTTAGCTATTAACTTAAAACTATTGGCCGTTTGACTATTTGATAAGGAGTCAAACTGCAAAGATTTTTTTTCTAATCTTCAAAAAATGTAAATAATGAAAAACGTATTTAGAAAAAATCAATTATTTAGTTTTTTACTTGGAATCGGCCTGATGAGTAGCCTGGCTTTTAGCCCTCAGCAAGCAATGGGGCAAGAAGACTATTGTAGTCCATGTATTCAGATAAGTTCTGATATAGGTATGGTTTATGAGTGTTACTACAGTTCTTTAGAAGCGACATTGGGCCTTGCTGCTTCACAACCAGGGTGTTCTGGAATCCAATATTTAATTATTCAACACAGCGATCATGGCGGCTGGCATGTTGTTGCAATGCCCACTATTACTTACCGGTCAAGTGATGCTAAAGATTTAAAACCCCTTACAAAGGAAGAAATCAAAAAAGAAGTTCCTGAATTGGCCAATTACAAGCCTTTTGCGGGAAGCCAAAGTTGTACCATTGAACTGGACGGAAAAGCACTGGAATTAAAAGGCAATGACCTTGCCCTTTGTCTAGGTAGATGCGATAATCCGCAGCAATGGGATATCGTACCGGCACCTAATGTAAAAAGTGTCTTTATGATCCGAAGTTCAGGCGATGATGCCAAGTTGATCTGTTGGGATCCGGACAAAGGCGTATCTGTAGTGCCTACCAGTAAAAATGCTGCTGAACGAGCGCCAACCGGCAAAACGGATGAATGTACCTTGTGGCAGGTAGTTCCCGCATCCTTTAAGGACGGAAAAGCAGCTAGTTATAGAATTGTTCCAAAAGCAGCTTCTCAAATGGCTATCGTAGCCAACAAAAAGACAGGGGCTGTTTCTGTCAAATCTACTGCCAAAGATCAGGCGGAACGTTCCTCCACGGCAGCGTTCAATCCCAAAAATGAATCGCTTAGCTGGGTAGTCGGTTCTTGCGACGTGGTCTACGATCCGATCGATCCGAATAATCCTATCGGAGAACATTGCGTATTCTTTGATGATATGCCTTTAGTGGTCACCGATGATGTGAAGAATCCGGTAAAGCTCTGTATGAAGGATTGTGATGAACCTCAACGATGGAAAGTCTCTTCGGTTGGCAAGGACGAGTATTTGATCGCACCGGTGACTAAAAAAGCCCAACTGCTTTGCTGGAATGAAAAACAAGGTATTTCTCTGCAGCCGACAAAGAAGAATGCCACAGAACGAGCTGTAGAACCTTGCACCAAATGGAAGATCAAAAAGGAAATCGTGAATGACGGCAAAGATGTGCAGTATGTCATCGAACCGGCCACGGCAAAAGCCCATGCCTTAACCATCGATAAAAAGACGGGAGCTGTATCTGTCAAGTCTAACGCGAAGACTTCCGCAGAGCGTTCTTCCGCTTCTATGGTGACTACCTGGGCCTTCAGAACTTGCATCGCTCCTCCTAAAAAGGAAAGGGCGAAGCGCTCTCTGAAAAAGGAATCCAAGTATTAGGCTATTGAAACATGAGTTATTTTTTTAAAAGGGGAATACCCTGATTTTTAAAAATCAGGGTATTCCCCTTTTAAAATCCTTAGAAAGGACTGTAAGTTTAAGCCTGAAAATAGGCTTAAGTCCGCTATTATAGGCTAAATAGGTCCATGAGTCAGCTCAAAAAATTTGAGGTGACTTATATTATTCCCCCCAACCCACCAAAACTTCCCGGATCATCATCTTTCTAATAAATGTTCGCTTCTACTTTTGAAGTCAACTTGTTGAGGGATCCCTCCTTTTTTCCTGGTTTATTGATTGTTGTGTTGAACTACTTTGTTTCAACCGCTCAGTCGATTTCTTATCACAAAATTTTTGAAATATGAAACTGATTATTACGCTAATTTTCGCATTAGCGGTGGCCGGGCTTTGCCTTGTTTCCACCCGGTCATCTGCTCAAACCACCCTGGAGGGTAACGTGTTTGATAAAGAAAGTAAAGAAAATATTCCTTTTGCAACCATACAAATAACCAAAAATGGTGTGTTCATTCAGGGGGTCAATACTGATCTGGAGGGTAAATATAAAGTAAACCTGGACCCCGGCACTTACGATCTGGAGGTTAGTTTTGTCGGGTATACCACTCAAACGCTCTATGGAGTGCAGGTACTTGCAGGAAAAATAAATAAGGTCGATATCCCCCTTTCTCCCGAGGGAGCTGTTTTGGAAGAAATAGAAGTGGTTGAGTATAGTGTGCCACTGGTGGCAAAAGATAATACCACGCAGGGGCATACTATTACCGCACAGGATATAAAAAATATGCCCAGGAAAGAACGACAAACCTATAAAAAGTTAAGAAAAGGGAAGTCAAGAAAGTCAAAATCAAAACAAGCTCCGCCGAGTCGAAATGTCCATGCATTATCGGCTACTACGGCAGGTGTATCTTCAGCAGATAAAGGGAGTAGCCCAACCGTTCGAGGAAGTCGGTCAAATACAACAAATCATTATGTGGAGGGAAAAAAAGTCACAGGCGAAAAAGCACCTCCCCCGCCGCCACCTCCCCTTGTAACTCAGGAAGTTCCTCAAGAAAAAATTCATCAGGAATCATCTTATCAGGAAACTAAACAATCCATTGACGAAGCAGATAAAAAGCCCGAACCCGAAACGGGCGAGGAGTACCAGTCCATTGTTGAAAATAAGTTCATTTCTCCAAAAGAAGAAGCCTTTTCCACCTTTTCGATCGACGTAGATCATGCCGCCTATTCTAATATCCGAAGGTTTGTCCTTCAAAACCAACAACCGCCCAGGGATGCGGTGCGGATTGAGGAGATGATCAACTACTTTAATTATGACTATCCGCTGCCGGAGTCGCAGCACCCGTTTACGATTACGACCGAGATAGCAGACTGTCCGTGGGCGCCTGGGCACCAGCTACTTCACATTGGCTTACAGGGAGAGTACATTCCCTTTGAGCAATCGCCTGCCAATAACCTGGTTTTTCTGATCGATGTGTCGGGCTCTATGCGTAACGCCAATAAGCTGGAGTTGCTGAAACGGTCATTCAAACTGCTGGTAGATAAGTTGCGCCCCCAAGATAAGGTAGCTATTGTTGTGTACGCGGGAGCAGCCGGGATGGTCTTACCACCTACTTCAGGGGCTGATAAAAGCACGATTCATAGGGCTATTGACGGGCTAGTTGCGGGTGGCTCTACGGCGGGAGGCGACGGTATAAACCTGGCCTATAAAATTGCGAAACAGGCGTTTGTGGCCAGTGGCAATAACCGGGTGATCCTGGCCACAGATGGTGATTTTAACGTCGGTGTTTCTGATAATAAATCGCTGGAAAAACTGATTGAAGAAAAACGAAAAGACGGTATTTTCCTTACCGTTCTCGGTTTTGGAATGGGTAATTTGAAGGATGCAAAATTGGAAATCCTGGCAGATAAGGGCAATGGAAACTATGCCTACATAGACAACGACCGGGAAGCCAGGAAAGTGTTTGTCGATGAACTAACGAGCAACCTGTACACTATTGCAAAAGACGTAAAAATACAGTTGCAGTTCAACCCCAATTTTGTTAAGGAGTACCGCCTCATTGGTTATGAAAACAGGCTATTGGCCAAAGAAGATTTTGACGATGATACCAAGGATGCCGGAGAGTTGGGATCTGGCCATTCAGTAACAGCATTGTATGAGATCATCCCTGCCTCAAAAACTGTTTCTCCTATCGAGCCTGTTGCGGCGATAGCGCCTGTGCAAATAGAACCAGTTACAGATCCTATTCAAAACCCGATTAAAAAGGGAATTACCGATGACGTTGAAAATGTCATGCTGATCAAATTTCGATATAAGCCGCCCAAGGAAAATAAGAGTAAATTGATCCGGCATTATGCCCCCATTGATCAGGTGAAGAAATTAAAGGAGAGCTCCGAAAACTTCCGTTTTTCTGCCGCTGTAGCCGGGTTTGGTATGTTGTTGAGAGATTCGAACTATAAAGGGAACATTGACTTGAAGATGGTTATAGAGCTGGCTAAAAATGCGTTGGGAGAAGATAAGTTTGGCTATCGAACGGAGTTTTTGGCATTGGTGGAGCGCGCGCAGAAGTTTAATTTTTTGACTGGGAATTAGGAAGTTTTCATTTGCTAATAATTTCATAATCTATGCTCGCTTTGCTACATAGAGAAGCCCGTCTTTCATACATTGGTAGGTATATGCAAAGACTGCTTTCAAGGAGTCGCTTGTTAATCTGGGATAATTTTCCAACAACTGTTTTTCTGTCCATCCATTGGCCAATCTTTCTAATACAAACTCAACAGATATCCGCGTTCCTTTTATAGTTGGTTTACCAAGTAAAATCTCTTCGTTTGATTCTATATATTCTTTCCAATCAATCATATGATTTTATTTTTTATTAAAAATAAAGAAAAAAAGTACCCAAGTCAACCCATCACCCACCACTTACCGGAGGGATTAGAGCAACTTCATCGTTTTCTTTCAGCACGACATTGGTATTTCCATACTCATTATTAACGGCAATACGAAGGGAGGAAAGGTCTCCAAATTTAGGAAATTGGTTGGTTAGCGTTTGTTTTAATTCATTTACAGTGGCATTTTCTGGCAATTCCAGGTCGATTGTTCGGGAGCCTACAATATCTTTGGTGATGCCAAACGCCAGGATCGTTAATTTCATAATTTGTCTGCTTCAACAATTAGTCATATATGGCTTCTTTCAGAAATTCATTTAAAGGTTTGGCTGCAAGATAATGTTTGATAATGACATCGTCCAAATCCTCCCGTAGTAAAAGTCCTTCGTCTTCATATTCAGCCATGTAGTAATACTGCTTATTAAAGATAAGCGGTTGCTTTTCAGAAGCTTCTTTAAATTCTTTGGGGAGGCGTTTATTTTTTTCTCCTCTAAGTTCCCCATAGGTCTTTTGGAAGGTGGCGTCTGCCAACAGTTCATCTATTTTAGACGGATGTTGCGCAATGGCCTGCCGTATTTTGTGAAGGCCATCTTTATCTGGTCCGTAGCAACCGCCGCCGATCCAGCTTTGCCCCGGGCCCAATTGAAAATAGATGCCCGGATACTGGTGGTCTCTCCGCCCTGCTTTCGAGACAACAGCAGAAAAGAAGGTCTTATAGGGCGTTTTATCTTTGGAAAACCGAATATCGCGGTTGATGCGAAACACCGCATCTTTAGGTTGTATCTGAATTTCAGGCTCGTATTGCTGCGCCTTGCCGATAACCGAAGCCACCAGGGCATAGAAAGGCTCTTTCACAGACTTTTGGTAGCGCTTCTTGTTTTCATGAAACCAATCGCGATGATTATTCTGTGAAAGTTCTTTAAAAAAGTCGATGAAATCTTGAGATAAAAAGGGCATAAGGCAGTATAGTTGGTTGATTACTGAATGTTTTTCGTTCTTTGACAAATTGGGTGGAATGAAAAATAATAATCTTTGAATGCTCTTGTGGCTGAAAAGAATAATAT